>NZ_JBGCTX010000022.1:0-34966 GCF_041102755.1 Francisella sp. 19X1-34 | reverse complement strand
GTACAGGTTGGTTCTTTGGTTTTAAGCTTCATTTAGTAACTAATCATATTGGTGAAATTGTTAGTATCAATATTAGTCCAGGAAATAAAGATGATAGGCGTTTTTTAACTAAATTATGCAAAGGACTTAAAGGATTGGTATTTGGTGATAGAGGTTATATCTCTAAGGATAAGGCTCAATTACTTGAGCAACAAGGATTAAAACTTATAACTACTCTAAAAAAGAATATGAAAAAAGTTCCTAGAACTAGGTTTGAAAAAGCTATGTTAGCTAAGAGATCTATCATTGAGACTATTTTTGACTATCTCAAAAATAATCTAACCTTATGGCATACAAGACATAGATCTGTAAACAATGCTTTTACTCATCTTATGGCTGCTTTGGCTCAGTTTATTATTTCTCCAATTAAAATCAATAATTATAAATATTTAGACATGAACTAATTATCGAACTGAGGTTAATTAAATACAAAAGCTTGCGTCATTGATCCAATACCAGCAGCAATACAGCATGTTATACCAATGATAAAGCTACTACTATTCTTATCAAGAGTAGCTCCAATATCTTTATCTCGTATTCTGGCAGCGATAGTTACAAGTGTTACACCTATTATAAATAGAATAAAGCTTAAGATTATTATTATTCCAAATGGAGTGAGTAGCTTAGATGGGTTTAGGATGATTAATGGTAGGATTGATCCACCAGCTGTAGCTAGTCCAATATTTATACCAAAAGTTATTGATATACCAACATGTTTAAAAGCAACAAGGCAACAAAATCATCCCCGCTCCCCAAATAAAGCCGCCAATAAACAGGGTAAGTAAGACATCTATAGATATATATTTGTAATATACAACAAAACTACTACAAAAAATAAATAATGTCAGAATCGGTATAATTACATATGCCCAATAAGAGAAATGAAACCATACTTGGTTTTTGGATGTATTGTTTATTAGTTTAGATGGAACTGCAAAGCTACCATTTAAGGCACCTCCAATTAGTGCTAATAAAATAGCGAAAGAAAGTAACATTAGTTGTGCTCCCCATAAAATTTTCTGCCTTCTTTTGCTATAAGGCTAGCACCATAAAGAGCCGTGTCATAATCAAAATCAGATATCTTTAGTTTTGGAGGCGAGACTATCTTAAGATCATCGCTCATAACTTTTTCAGCCTCTTTAAGTAGGATGTCTTTTTGCTTTGTAATTACACCACCACCAAAAACAATAATTTCAGGAGATAAAATACAAGCTATATTTCTTAAGCCCTGGCCAAGGTTATATCCTACTTCTTTCCACTCATCTATAGATAGCTCTGCAGCTGGTTTTTGATATATCTTAGAAATTCCAGTTCCTGATACAATAGCAGATAGACAGTTTCTGGCACCACAAGCACATTTGATACGCTCTGGGTGACTACATTTGAATTCTATACCTTGGTGAGCAATCTCAGGATGAGAAAGTCCTCTGTAAACTAAACCATTAATTAAAAAGCCACCACCCATACCGGTACTTAGTGTTATATATAAGAAAGTTTTTTGATTATATCCTTTTAAGTAATATTCAGATAATGCAGCTACATTGGTATCAATATCAAAGTAAAAAGGGCAGTTATATTTATCTTCAATGATTTTTTTTAAAGGCACATCACGCCACATTGGTTGATGTAATGGAGAAACAGTTCCTTTATCAACATCTAAAGGTCCTCCTATAGCTGCACCAATACCTAGTATTTGAGATCCTTGGCTAATTTCATCAATCATTTCAAATAACATCTCTAGTCCATCTGCTAACTCATAAGGAGTATCTCTTCTAGTACGTTTGAGCTCTTCTCCTTTTTCATTCACGCTGTGAACTAAAGTTTTTGTTCCACCTATGTCTAAACCTATATATATTGCCAACTTCTTTTCCCTATTGTTTTTATGCTATAAAACTTTAATACTATATAAAAAAATAATCTAAGCTACAGTTTTTACGAAGGCTTTATATAAGAGCCTATTTATTTGCAATAGATTACTTTGCATTACTATTTATTTGAGACTAATTTTGTATAAAAGTAAATTGTTTATTTTAAACAGTCCTTATTAAAAAAAGATAAAAAATTTGTAGCTATTTAATTTCAGTTAATATTCTATGGTAATTTTTAAAGCGGGTGGGGTTTATATTACTTTGCTTTAGTTGATTAACTATTTCACAGCCTTTCGAGTTTTCCTCATGAGAGCAGTTTCTAAACTGACACATTCCTTTGTATTTCTTAAAATCTAAAAAGCCATCGAAAAGCTCTTCTCTAGAAATATGCCATAATCCAAATTCTCTAATACCAGGCGAGTCGATTATACTAGTATTATTATCTATCTCATATAGTGTAGAGCAAGTAGTTGTATGACGTCCTTTCTTAGTAGAATTAGAAACAGCGGTGGTTTCTGTGATTTTCTCACCAAGTATAGTATTTAGAGTTTCAGATTTACCGACGCCAGATTGTCCTAAGAATATTGAAGTATTATCTTTAAGAGTATCTAGCAGTTTATCAATTCCAATATTGTCCTTAGCAGAAATATAAAATATCTTATAACCGATGTCTTTGTATACATTTACTAAGTTCTCTATAAACTCTTTATCTTTGGGAGTTTGGCTATCTATTTTATTTACCACTATGATAGGCTCAATATCACTATTATGTAAAGCAGCTAAATATCTGTCTATATAGTGCTCAACAGGTGCTGGTGAATGAGTGATTATAATTACGCCATAGTCAATGTTTGCAGCCACATTCTTATTTTTACGTTGATATTGATTTGGGCGTGAAATTAGATTTTTTCTTTCTAGTAACTTTGTAATTACATAAGTTGAATTAGTATATTCAAGCTCAACGTTATCACCAACAGTTAACTCGCCTTTGAAAGTACTGCGATATAATGCTGAGATTTTTTCATTATTGGCTAGTTTAACTAGAATGTTACCGCCAAAATTAGTTATGATTTTTCCTTGCAAAGAATTCAAATTAAATTATTTTTTATTAAAATTTATTATAAGCCTTATTAGTTAAATTGTTAACAATAACTCTCAAGTTATTTGAATAAGATTTAGTTCTTTGCTAGTATCAAGTAAGTCTTATAGGCTTTTATAAGGGTAAAAGGAGATTAAATGAAAAAAACAAAAATTCTAAGTCTGGTTGCATTAGGTGCTTTAGCGTCATCTATGTCTTATGCTGCAGATAATGCTAATGTCGATACAAAAAATAATCTTTCACCTGAGGGTTATTGGGTACAGTTTGATGAAGATCCAGATGCAGGTCGTGGTATGCCAGAGGGAATTATCCATACTTATTTTGCAAAAGATAGTAAGTATGGTAAAAAAGGAACTCTACAAATGGAGATAGCTGTTCCATTAATGACTGTGGATGCTTCTTCAGGTAAGCCATCTAAACCAAAAGCTACTTGTTATGACTGCTCAAATGGATCTTATAATGGATTTAATTACAAAGGTAAAAATGCTCCTTTACAAAATTTCGTATTTGCAGGAAATATGCAAGAGCAAAAAGGCACGGCCCAACCACCTGCTAAAGGATCTAAGTATGATAATGGTGGTGTTATAAATCCTAATGACGGTAAGATTTATGCTGCATCAGCACAAGTTCAAGATAATGGTAAAACTATGTATTCTAAAGCGGCATATATTGTATGGGGTAAAGAGTTAGGAAGTAAAGCTGCTCACTGGCAGCGAATTTCAAAAGCTGATTATGAAAAAGTTGAAGCTGACTGTGGCGTAACAGCAACTGGTCAGTATATAAATAAAGACAAAAAAGTAACAAGTCAGTGTACTAATTATCCAGTAGCTCAATTTGGAGTTAAAAGTCCTGTTTAACTAATAGCATTTTTTCTTTATACTTTCTTTTAAAATCATTTTCTAAATTAAATATATAGTGCTAAGAAAAGTTATATTAATATTTTTATTTATTTATTTTGCTAGTTGTTATGCTAATGATAAAAAGCTTTTGGCCGATGGCTATTGGTTACAAAAAGATAAACCTACGGATTCAAATGTCTCAATTATCCATGCATATAACAATGCTCAGAATAACTTAAATGCAGAGATTTTTGTACCATTATCTGATGTCGACTATGGTAAAGCACATGCTCCGATAATTTATTGTACACAATGTGGCAAAGGTGATGCATATGGCAATAAGTATGATTATTCTAGCGGTAAGTATACGTATCAAGGACTAGAATTTGTTTGGAATATGAAAATGAAGAGCTCAGCTGAAGCTGGCGCTAAGGGACCTGTATATTTAGATGGAGCTGTATTAAATCCTCATGATGGTAAGTATTATCATGTGAAAGCTCAAACTATAGAGTATGGTAAAAAAGTATTTGTTAGAGCTTTTTTGGGGCCATTAGGTAAAAATGAATATTGGCAAAGAATCTCAAAAAAAGAAGCTAAAAAAATAAGAAACCTATGTGGCTTAACCAAAGATAATGTTTATCCTTATGAAGATAAAGATGGCAAACTAGTTAATCAGAAACTTTTTGAAGAATGTGCAACTAGAGATTTTATAAAAAATCCTTTATAAATTAAGATGTGAAAATGAGTGATTATCGTCAAATAAAAGTACTACCTGAAAGCTTAGCAAACCAAATAGCAGCTGGAGAGGTTATTGAAAGGCCTTCTTCGGTAGTTAAGGAGCTTGTTGAGAATTCTATAGATGCGGGAGCAACTGAGATAACTATAGAAATCCAAGAAGGTGGTAAATCTCTAATTAGAATTAGAGATAATGGTAAGGGGATTACTCACGATGATTTACAACTAGCCTTAGCTCCACATGCAACAAGTAAGGTTTATACTCTTGATGAGTTAGAATCTGTGGCAAGTATGGGTTTTCGTGGTGAAGCTTTGGCAAGTATTTCATCTGTCTCAAGGCTAAAGATTATATCAAAACATCAAGATTTAGATGATGCTTGGCAAATAAATAACCAAACTAGAGAAGTTACTCCTGCAGCACATGTTACAGGTACAACTATTGAGGTCAGTGAGCTTTTTTATAATACTCCGGCTCGGCGTAAGTTTTTAAAGAAAGATAATACTGAGTTTTTACATATTTCTGATTTACTTAAAAAATATATGCTTTGCTATTTTGGTATAGCTTTTAGGTTTATTCATAATGGTAAAGAAGTTAAGGATCTGCTTTTAGCACAAGATGCGCAACTAAAATATAATCGTGTTTTAGATTTATATAGTCGTGATTTTATTGAAAATGCTATCTACATTGATAAAGAGGTGGGCGATGCTCATCTATGGGGGTGGGTTGCAAGCCCAAGGTTTAATAGAGCTAGAGCAGATATGCAGAGCTTTTATATAAATGGGCGTATTATCAAAGACAAGATTGTCACACATGCAATAAAAAATGCTTATAAAGATGTCATGTATGGTAATAGGTATCCGGCATTTTTACTTTATCTTGATATGGATTATAAAGAGGTCGATGTCAATGTTCATCCAGCTAAAAGTGAAGTTCGTTTTAGAAACCAAAAATTTATCTATGATTTTCTTTTTGGTACTGTAAATAAAGCTATAACCACAAGTGCTGATGTGGAAATTGATAATCCAGCTTTTCAAGATGATGTCCATGAAGAATCAAATAGTGTAAATAATCCTCTTAATATCGGTAATATGAGCTTGGATATTAGTGTAGAAGAAGAGCAAGAAGAATCTGAATCAAATACTAATTTACTTGATAAGTATCTGAATAATCAAGATACTCAAAAAAATGAGATTCATATATCACAAAAACCAAAAGCTAGTGGTTTAGGCCAAGCTATCTGTCAGATCCATGGTATATATATTCTCTCGCAAGTAGATGAAGGAGTCGTACTTGTAGATATGCATGCAGCTCATGAAAGAATACTTTATGAAGAAATGAAAAAAACTTGGCATGCAGATGCTGATAAGTTTAAGCAGAACTTACTAATGCCTTTAACTTGTCAGCTATCAAGTAGTATAGTTGCGACAATTGATGAAAATATTGAAGTTTTTGAAAGACTTGGATTTGAGATTTCAGTAGTAGCTGATGATGCTGTACTAGTACGAGCTGTACCTATTTATGTAAAAAATAAAGATATTCAAGAACTAGTATCAAATGTAGCTACAGAGTTAGTGTCTTCAGGTAAGACAAAGAGTGTTGAGTTTTATCTAAATCACATTTTGGCTACAGTATCTTGTCATGCTGCTGTACGAGCTAATGATAAGTTAAGTATTCCAGAGATGAATCATCTATTAAGACAAATGGAAACTGTGGAAAATTCAGGCCAATGTAATCATGGTCGACCAACTTGGGTAAAGCTAAGTTTTGCACAGTTAGATAATTTCTTTTTGAGAGGGCGATAGCCTTAAATTTTTCGTAGAGACAAGTCACGACTTGTCTAATCATTATAGTAGAAAATTGTAGTTCAATCTTTTTTGCTTCGCTACTTACTGCGTAAGTTATAGTGACATATTTTTTTCATGGCAGCCCCTCGACTTCGCTCAGGAACTGGTATGCAGAACTGCCTAGCACTACGCTAGCGTAGTTTAAAACAAATGGAAAATAAAAACCCACTTTGTTCAAACAGTTTTATTTTCTAATCATTTGCTTTTGAAACTACTTGTCGTTGATGTGCTTTTTTAAAATTAGAATAAAAGTTTATTATAATGTCAAAGAAAGTTTGTAGGAAAAGGTAAAGTTACTATGGTTGAGAATCTTGAAAAAATATTTGATTATAAGAAGTGGTCAGAAAATAGACTTATTGAAGCAATTAGGAAAGTAGATAAGTCTGACAAAATTCTATTGTTTATACGTCAACAGCTTAATCATATGATTATAGTAGAAGAATTATTTAGTGCGAGAATACAAGGAAATAGGATTCCTCATTCTAATACCAATAGTGATACTCTTCCTGAGTTGACTGAGTTAGAAAATAGATTAAATCAATCTAGCTTATGGTATATACAAAATCTAAAAATATTATCTACTGAGCAAACCATAAAGAATATTGATTTTGTTTTTGTCGATGGTCTAAATGGTAGAATGTCAATTTTAGAGATTCTTTTTCATATTATAAACCATGGGACTTATCATAGAAGTGCAATTGGGCATCGTTTAGAACAAGAAGGTTATACTCGCCCAGCAGATACGTTTACTATGTATCTTCATCATACAGATATAGCTAGAAGACATAGGTAATTATTGCCATACTTTTATCTTGCTTATAAATATTTTTAATATAGAATCATCTTAGATTATTTGTGTCTGCATTTTCAGTGATTAATTTAGTCTTATCACTTTTAAAAAAATCTTATTTTAGATAGGTATTATTATGCTTAATTATTTTAAAGCTAGAAGTAGGTTATTTAGTAATAAATCTTTTAGCTATGCTTGTATTATGAGTATCTGTAATGCTGTTGTTATTGGTATGGCATATATATCGATAAGTTGGCATTTATTAACTTTGAAAAACAATATTGAGGTTATAATCTTATTTATATTTTCATGGTGGATATTTGGAGTTATATTATCTCCAGTTACAGGGTATTTTGCTGATCTTGTACCTAGGCGGGTAATTATAATTACTGTTAATTTATTAAGAGTAATATTGCTTCTTGTATTTATATTTCTAGCTAGTTTAGATTCTGTTGGAAAGGTATATTTATTTTCATGTCTGTGGGGAGTTTCAGTAGCTTTTTTTATGCCGGCGATGATGATAATGTCGCGCGAGCTTTTTGCTAGTGATGATATTCTTCTTTATGCAAATAGTACTATGGATGGACTATTTGAGTTTGGGATGATGATAGGCATGTCACTAGGTGGGATGCTTATAGTATATTTTGATATGCATCAAATTATGATGATTATGCTAGCTGGATGTATTCTTGCAACATTGTGTAGTTTTATGATTATACCTAAGAGAAATGTAAAGAAGAATGAAGGTAGTTTCTTAGCAAACTGGAAAGAAGTCTTTAGCTACCTAAATCAAAATAAACCACTTTATTGGTGCTATTTTGTTCAAGTTGGTATTACATGTATATATATGATTGCTCCAATCTTTATATCGCCATATGCTAAAAATATTCTTCAAGCATCATCATTAGAGTTTGGTTTGATAGAAGTGGCATTTTCGGTAGGTTTTATTGTTGGAAGTATTCTTTTGCCCTATATGATAGAGAGAGTATCGCCAAGACTGACTTTAACTCTTTCTATGTCTTTCTCAGCTTTGATGTATATATGCTTAGCTTTAAATCATAGTGTGCATTTTGCAATTTTATATTACTTTGTCGCAGGTATATTTATCTCATCATGGGTGATAGCTGTAACGATAGCTCAGAAAAATACACCTATACATCTACAAGGTAAAATCCAAGGTGTTTCATATGGTTTATCAGGTCTGATAGTTATGTTTATTTATATGATATTTTTCATGATTAACTATTTAGACCCATTATCTAGTAATGAGTGGTTTTATATATTAGCAATATTAGCTTTATGTACTTTGTGGCCAATATTTAAAGGGTTAAACTATCTTAAATAGTAATTTTATGTGGTCGAAGACAGAACACCATGCGTTTACGCGTGGATGAATGAGCATTCCTAGTTTTGCATTACAGAGTTTTGGGAAACTAGGTCAGATCGAAAGATCTGTAAAGCATAACAAAGTTATGCAGTGGCTTTGCCACATAAGTACCACGGGTTTACCCGTGGGTATCTATAATAAAGTGAAAAAAGTAAAGATATGTATTAGCCTAGATTATCAAGGAACTTCTCTGCATCTAAGGCAGCCATACAACCAGTACCAGCTGAAGTTACAGCTTGCTTGTATACATGGTCAGCTACATCACCAGCGGCATATACACCTTCGATACTTGTTTGAGTAGCATCACCAGTTAGGCCAGCTTTGACTTTGATATAACCATTTTCCATCTCAAGTTGACCTTCAAAAATACCAGTATTTGGAGTATGACCAATAGCAATAAATACACCCATAACATCAATTTGAGATTCTTCATTAGTTTTGACATTTCTAACACGTAAAGCATTTACTCCCATATCATCACCAAGTACTTCTTCTAATGTGGTATCCCAGATAATATTTACATTGCCATTTTGAGCTTTCTCCATTAGCTTATCTATAAGGATTTTCTCAGATCTAAGCGAATCTCTACGATGAATTAATGTTACAGATTTTGCAATATTTGATAAGAAAAGAACTTCTTCAACAGCAGTATTACCACCACCAACTACTGCGACATCTTTATTTTTATAAAAGAAACCATCACAAGTAGCACAAGCAGATACGCCTTTACCCATAAATTTTTCTTCTGATTCTAGACCTAAGTATTTAGCAGTAGCTCCAGTTGAGATAATTAGTGCATCACAAGTATACTCATCTAATTCACCAACTAGTTTAAATGGCCTAGTTTGTAGCTCGACAAAGTTGATAGTATCATATACGATCTGTGTATCAAATCTTTCAGCCTGTTTTTGTAGTTTGGCCATAAGCTCTGGACCCATGATACCATCAGCTTCACCAGGCCAGTTATCAACATCTGTAGTAGTTGTAAGTTGTCCACCTGGCTGCATACCTGTCATAATCACAGGGCTTAAATTTGCACGAGCTGCATATATTGCTGCAGTATATCCAGCAGGACCAGATCCTAAAATTATTAGTTTATGATGATTTGCCATTTTAAAAGGTTCTTTAAAATATGATTATGGCGAAATTATAGCATAGTGCTTAGGTAAGTGAAATTTTGAAATTAGATCTAACATAAAAACATTGTCATGTTCGTACTTGATATGAGGATTTCTTAGCACATGAATTTATTTCTTTGATCAGATCTTTAATTTCTGCAAAATCATCAATATAAGCAAAGCTATCAAGAGCCTTAAGATCTACACCATTATGATAACCATAACTTAGCATTACTACTTTTACACTTACCTCTTTTGCACATAAAAAATCATTCATTGAGTCGCCAATCATTAAACTCTGTTCAGCTTTAGCATTTAGTTTATCCATAGCAAAAAGTAGTGGTTCTGGATGAGGTTTGTAGCTAGATGTGGTATCTCCACCAATAACAACTTCAAAATAATTTATTAAACCTAGATGAGTCAGTGACTGTATAGCATCATCCTCATGTTTATTTGTGACTACAGCCATTTTTATATTTTTACTTTTTAAAAGCTCAAGTGTTTCAGGCACGTTAGGATATACCTTACTATTAGTACTATTTAAAGACTTATATGTTTGACTTACGATTTTGACACCTTCATCAGCTATAGACTCAATATATTGTTTATTATCAACATCCAGTGCTAAAACCTTTCTTACAGTTGTTGGGTAACCTTTACCAACAATATTAGCGATGATTTTTTCGGATATAGGCTTAAGTCCGAAATGTTCACGCATAGTATTTGTAGCAGCTGTAATATCTCCAACGGTATTGACAAGAGTGCCATCAAGATCAAAAAATATATTTTTTATCATAGTTTGAAATTTATTAGAAAACTTAGGTTATAAGCTTATAGTTAAGAGTTACTAAAATCTAGAATTAAGTTTAGTTATTAAGCGTTTTTTTATGAAAATATGATTTTGTCAGTCTAATAAAGGAGAAATATAAGACACTAACAAAAACAATGCATAGTAATGTAACAACAGTACTTAAAAGACGCTGATATCCAGCTTGTACTTGTAAGATATCATTATTTGCATATATAGAGGTCAAAAAGCATAAGTTTGCCTGAGCTCCCATATAGGCAATGTATTTACCTTGTAGTTGGATTAAACCAAATAAGATAACAATGATAAAGGATATAATTAGAACTAACACTATATTTAGGTTAAATAATGCCAATATGAATGGAACTAATAGTCCGATTAAGCATCCTAAAAACCTTTGCAAACTTAGATGATGTATTTGAGAATGCTCAAAACTAGACATAACAGCAACGACACCTATTAGAGCTTGCTCAAATAGTAATACATTTTTAAATGGGACTGTTATTAAGAAAATAAATGCAAATGTTAACATAAAGAAAATTGAAAAAGTTACCATTTCAATATGACGTTCTTTATTTTGTTTTTTGGGTTGTTTCTTTGCAATATCTTTCTTTTTCAAAAATGGTAGAACTATAACACATACGCATAGAGCACCAATTATCGTTACTATAGAACGATCAATAATAATAGCGATAGCTATATCTTTTGAAAAAACCACGTAGGGGTAGAAAAATAAACCCAAAGTAATACAAAACATAATAAAGAAATATGTGTACTCAGTGAAGTAATAGGCCATAGAAACACAAATGATTAATAAAAAAACTATTAAACTTATAATAGCAATGTCTGATCTAAATAGGGATGAGCATATTAATACAATTACTAAGGCCATTAGAGTTCCTATACACCTCATTAGTCCACGTTTATAAGTCATAATTTTGTTATCAGTCATAATACGCACGCAAGTATAGCCAGCCCAGTATGCATACTGTATGTGTAGAGCATATGAAATACCTATAGAGGCTAGGACCGAGATACTTAGTAGAATACTAATCATAAATATATAACTATTAATAGTCATTTTAGCGAGGTCATTGTATAGATTTTTAAAATGTTGAAGCATATTTATATATTAGTAGTTAAATAAAAAGTGGCTTGAATAGCATAAAGTATTATAATAGATTTATTATTTATTTCTATTGAGTTTGTAGCCTATTTTAGACTTATTATTAGAAATAGAGTTTTGATTTAATTGCAGATATTTCATCAACTTGACTAGTCTTGATCTCTAAAGCTGAGCTAGGAAAGACTGTAGGTCTAGTATCTCGTAATATTTTCTTAGAAGCCGAGCAATGTATATTTGTAACTTTTGTAACTTCTAATATTTCTCTTATATTTTGAGAGTTGATTCCACCACCTGGCATTATTTGGATTTGTTTACCAAAAAATTGTTGGAGCATATTTATAGTTTCTAAGCCTTCTACAACATTTGTAGAGGTTCCAGATGTGAGAACTCTGTCAAAACCAAGATCTATGATTTTTTGAGTGCTGGAGTAGATGTTGTTAGTTAAGTCAATAGCTCTATGAAAAGTTAGCTCTTTTTTAGCCTGTTTTGTAAGTTTAATGAAAGGTTTTAAAAATCCTTTATCAATATTATAATCTCTTGTTAGTGCTCCTATTACAATTCCATCTACATTTAGATCTAAAGCCATTTCTAAATCATCTAACATAATATGTTGATCTACTTTATCATAGTAAAAATCTCCAGCACGGTGACGGATCATAGCTTGTAATGAGCCTGTGAAATTTTCTTTTGCAAATTTGATAAAGCTAGGTGAGGGTGTTAATCCTTCAACACCTAGTGCAGAGCAAAGCTCAAGTCTATTTGCACCTGCTTTTTGAGCATTGAGGATTGATTGATAGTTATCTACACATATTTCTAGGCTTATCATTTTATTCAAACAGCTGATCATAGTTTATTTTCTAATTATAGCTTAACCTAATAGCATAAACTAATTGTTATTTACCTTTGATTATAGCAATAGCATATATGTCGATATTTGGGTTTTTACTTTGATATTATTCTGGAAAATTATTTATTATGAACTCTTTTAACATTCTCACACGATATGGCTGAAACTGTTTAAAAGGGTATACTAAGCTAATCATATTATCAGGCTTATCATTTGTATTTAACGTTACTTTGTAGTTAGGTAATATTTGTATAAGTTTTCCAGAATCTAGATCTTTTTTTATATCCCAATATGATTTTGAAGCTATTCCATATCCTCTTAAGCACATTTTACGACTTATATAACCATTATTAACAATACACGATGGATTCAAACTAATTTCAAGCTTGTTATTTTGAGGGTCTATAAGGTACCAACTTTTAATTGCAGCACCATTTATTTTTAGAGTAATAAAATCACAGTCTTTTAAAATATTTATATCATCTATATTAGTGATATTCATTTTCTTAAGATACTTGGGACTTGCACATAATATTCTGTGACTTTTGATTAATCTTTTTGCAATAAAGTTACTATTTTGTAAATTACCTTGTCTGATTGCAATATCAAAGGGGAATTGGTTATAAGAAACTACATCATCTGTGAAAAGAATATCATATTTAACTTTAGGATTTATTTCACTAAATTTATCTAATATTGGAATTATAAACTGTTCACCCAGGTCAAAAGGTATAGTTAATCTAATTATACCTTCAGCTTTATTTTTGTTAGCTTGAATATTCTCTTTTATACAGTTTAATTGTTCTAGAAGTTTTATTGCTGACTGGTATAGCATTTCTCCAGCTTTTGTAACTTCAATTTTCCTAGTTGTTCTAACTAATAATTTGGTATCATAATAGTCTTCTAATGCGCTAATTTTATTACTTATACTTGCTGGGGATAAATAAAACTCTCGTCCAGCGGCTGATAGATTACCATGATTTATTACAGCTACAAATAGCTGTAATTCGTATAACATTTTCATCTTTTAGCTTTTATAAAAAGTGCTTTTACTATTTTGTATATTATCATTAAAAATATAAAAAGTATAATACTCGTATTTCTATAAAATTTGATAATCAGATACCAAATATTTTAGGCTTATTATCAGTCGGAGAGTTATTATGAAAAAAAGTATAATTCCTTTAATGTTAGGAGCTCTTACTATTGGCATTACAGAGTTTATTATGATGGGTATCTTGCCTCAAATATCACAGTATTTTCATGTTAGTATTCCTCAAGCAGGACATTTGATTAGCGTATATGCATTAGGTGTTATTGTTGGTGCTCCAGCTTTGGTATTGTTTTCAAAAAAACTTAGTCCAAGATCGTTATTGATAGCATTAAGTATTATGATAGCTCTATTTAATAGTTTATCTATCTTCTCAACAAGCTATGATTTTTTGATGGTTACTAGATTCTTATCAGGGTTACCTCATGGTGCTTTTTTTGGTGTTGGGGCAATTGTCGCTATGGAAGTAGCTGACAAAGGTAAGAAATCTTTAGCAATTGCATTGATGTTTACAGGGTTAACTATAGCAAACATTATTGGAGTTCCATTAGCGACACATCTCGTTTTAGTTACAAGTTGGCAGGCAGCGTTTGTTATCGTTGGCCTAATTGGAATTATTACAACTATTACTGCTATATTGTGGATACCTCATGTAAATTTAAGTAAAGAAGATTCTTCTGATCAAACTACAACATCAACTTTCAAAGTTATGATGAAACTAGATACTTGGTTGGCATTTGGAGTAGTATCATTGGCTTTTGCAGGGTTGTTTGCTTGGTATAGTTATATTTCTCCGATAATGATACATATCACACATGTTTCAAAGGATTTTATTCCTTATATATTATTTTTCGTTGGTTTAGGAATGTTTAGTGGAAATATATATGGTGGCAGGTTGACTGATAATATAGGAGCTTTAAATGCGACTATTGCTAGTTTGATAGGTTTATTGTTGGTTTTATTACTAGCTTACTTATTAATAAGTTATGAATTTATCTCTGTAGTATTAAGTTTTAGTATTGGTTTTTTTGCTTTTGGATTAGCTCCATCAATTCAAACATTGTTGATAAAAGTATTCAAAGGCGCAGAAATGTTTGGCTCAGCTGTTAGCCAAGCAGGTTTTAATATAGCAAATGCCTTAGGTGCTTTTTTAGGAGGTTTACCTATAGCTTATGGATTCGCTTATTCTAGTAGCATTATCTCTGGAATAGTCATCTCTTTAATTGGAGCTGGGTTATTATTTATTTTGAAATATAGAACCTTAAAAGTATCTAAAAATTAAGGTGTCTATTATAGATAATTTATTAACTAAGCGTTTATTATCAAAATAAAACATATGGATTTACAATGAAAAAGATTCTTATAATAAATGGTAAAAAAGATTTTGGTCACTCGAAAGGTGTGCTTAACCAATATTTAGCAGATTTATCAGAAAGCCATCTAATAAGTTCTGGCTATGATGTAAAAGTTACTGATATTGATAAAGGTTATAACATCGATGAGGAGATACAAAAATGGCTTTGGGCTGATACTATAATTCATCAAATGCCAGGCTGGTGGATGGGACCTCCTTGGATTGTTAAAAAATATCTTGATGAAGTTCTAACTACAGGGCATGGAGCACTATATACAAGTGATGGTAGATCTCGCTATGATGCTACGAAAAAATATGGCTCGGGTGGATTACTACAAGGTAAAAAATATATGTTATCTTTAACTTGGAATGCCCCTATGGAAGCATTTGTTGAAAAGGATCAGTTTTTTGAAGGTGTTGGAGTAGATGGAGTGTATTTACACTTTCATAAAGCGCATCAGTTTCTGGGGATGTCGCCATTACCTACATTTATTTGTAATGATGTAATGAAAGATCCAAAAGTAGAAGAATATACACTAAATTATAAAAAACACTTAGATGGCTTATCACTAAATTAATAATATTCTATATGCCTGGTATACTTAAGTTTTAATAGATAGTTTTGACTTTACTTATGAGTATTGAAATTCATACGCAAAGAACTGTAATCAGATTATTAAAGCCAACAAATGCTCAGCTAATGCTAGATTATTATATGGAAAATAAGAGGCATCTAGCTCCATGGGAGCCTGTAAGGGATGAAAGTTATTATACCTTACAAAACTTTTCTAAAATCTTAGAGCAAGCTCAGCAAGAGTTTGATAGTAAAACCTCTCTAAAACTTGTTGCTTTGAATAAGGATGAAGGTGAAATAATAGCTGTTTGTAATTTCACAAATATTGTTTACGGAGCGTTTCAAGCATGTAATTTGGGCTATTCTATTGCAGAGAGGTATCAAGGTTTAGGTCTAATGACAGAGGTTTTAGAAGCCACGATTTGTTATGTATTTTATGAGTTGAATTTGCATAGAGTTATGGCTAATTATATTGTGAATAATATTCGTAGTGAAAGGCTGTTAGTAAAGTTAGGATTTGAGAAAGAGGGTTTAGCTAAATCATATCTTAAGATAGCAGGAAAATGGCAAGACCATATCCTTACAGCAAAGATAAATCCAAAACATAGCTAATTATTAGAAAACGATCAGAAGTTTAGGTACGATTTATAATAATTAGTTGTATTAATAATGTATAATACCTATCAAATTCTAATGGCAGAATATATTTTGTATTATATGTAAGTGCTGTCAGGTTTTCTGTGATGTTAGAGGTTATTCCAAGATGAAAATATGCGAGCTTTAACTTAGAGTGTTCGGATAAATCATTGAGATAATTTAGTATTAAAATAAATCATTAGGAAGTGATAATGGTAATAATTATATCCGTAATATTTTCTTTTGTCGCTAGCTTACTTTCAAGTATGCTAGGAGGGGGCTTTGGACTTTTATCAGTGCCGACAATATATTGGATAATAACACATTTTTATCCAATGCTTGATCATAAAATGCAGATGACTATAGCTACAGGTTCGTGTGCATCGATTACATTAGGGCTGATCTCTAGTATAAAGCACATTAGATATAAGAATGTTGATTTTAATTTGTATAAAGATTGTATTGTTTTTATGATTATAGGAGTGCTTATAGGCGCTATTTTAATGATGATTACAAACAGTGATAGCTTAAAGAAAATATTTGCGGTTGCTGTATTTATAATAGCTATATGGATGATGAGATTTAACATCCAAAATTCAAAGAAAATAAACTTTAAAAAATACCAGTTTAATAGTGTCTCAACATTTCTTGGTGGGATATCTGCATTTCTAGGGTTATCGATTTTTAATGTACCATTTTTTGTTTGTGCTGGTATAAACCTTAGAAAAGCTATAGGGACATCAGTAGTACTAGTATTTACATATTCTGCAATTGTAGGTTTATTTTTAACTATTATAGGTATACCGATTAGTGGAATTAGCTCAAATCATATTGGATATTTAATTACACCTATATTTTTATCTACAATTATTCCATGTGTTTTAGGTAGTTTGATAGGTGCTAAATTAGTAAATGTTTTAGAGCAGAATATACTAAAGGCTATATATGTTTCATTAATGTTTATAGTTTCATTAATAATGTTAGTCTAATTTTTAATGCTAATATTTGTCTAACAGTCTTTTGAATCTAGACCAAATAAATAGGATTACTTTACTAAGGTATGATCAAATTTGCACATTGATGTTTACTATTACCTATACATAAAATTAATATTCTACCTTACAATTGTTTTTAGTTTGAAAAAGTCAAAATAATAAAAACACTAACTCTGAGAGTTTTCATGCATATTCAATAAAATAAGGTGTAAGTAATAATGAAAAAAATATTTTGTGTAATTTTTTTGAGTGTAGTTTTTTCTAGCTTGTATGCTTTGAATGTGAAAGCCAATAACAGCGACTATAACAGTAAATATAAGGAATATTGTAAACATATGAAAGCTGTATATATGACGATAAATTAATCTTTAAAATAGACAGAATAAATATTTTATTTAAAACTTATCTGTAGCTAAAAAACATATATAGAAAGTCTTTTGAAAGCATTTTTGTCACCCTATGGCTTGACCCATAGGAAATACTCACTATGAGTCTTAAAAATTAGATTTTACGATCAAGTTGTAGAGTGACATATTTCTTTAGGATTAATTATAAAATTCAACATGACATTATCTGCATAGTTTAGCTATAATCACTTTAAGCAAAATAAAGTTATAGAATTTTTTATGAGTCAATTATTTATAGTTTATCTTGGTGGAAGTGCACTAAAAGCAAATATAGAATTACATGATGTGCAGTTTGTGGTCGGTAACAGTATTGAAGATACTTATGAGCAACTTAGGCAAAACTGGTTTGGTACAGTTAAAGGCTTACATCTTGATAGCTACAAAGTTATAAAAGGAGCAGATGGATATCAAATATCACTTCAAGACAAACCTCAAAACTTTGATAAAAAGTTATATTTTATTAATTTTGGAGGTTATGATGAATCTAAACTAAATGAGCTACATGAGTTTGGATTATTTGTTGCTGCAGATAAGGCAGAAGCAAAAGAGAAAGCTAAGAAGAGCTTGTTAAAAACATCACTACATCAGCATAAAGATAATCTTATGGCGATCGATGATTGCTTGGAGCTTAGCTCTATAAATGGTAAGTATATTCACTTAACTCCAAGTGATAAAGAGTATGACTTAAAACCTGATTGGTTTGGGTATAGGGTGATTGGGTAGGCTATGAAATGAAAATTAAAAAGATTGAATATAAAGAGCTTAGTGCAGTACAAAAAGAAATTTTTTTTTCAAAAAGTTTCTTCGCTACTTGCAGATTATGGCTTTAATTGTATTAAGCTAGCTGATGATTGGCAAGGTGCAGATTTTCTTGCTTATCATAAGGATGTTGATAATACTCTTAGAGTCCAATTAAAAAGTAAATTAACGATATAGCTAAAAAATATTGTAGTAAGAACTTGTACATGGCTTTTATGATTAAGCAAAGTTGGTATTTAATCGAACATGATGAATTAGTTAAATTAATTAGGGAATATTCAGGTTATTTAGATACTGACTCTTGGTGTAAAAAAAGTGGATACTCTATAAATTGTCCAAATAGAAAAGTTATAGGAGCATTAATAGATTATAAGATTTAACTATAAGAATAAATCTAGCTTACTTTTTTAATAAGCTTTACAAAAGATTATAGGCTTAATATCTGAATTAATAAGGCTTTGAAATAGCTTGTGTAGCGTTAACGCCTTTATATATTTTTTGAAAGGCTGTAGCAAAATTCTGTTTGCTACCAACATACTTATAAGCATTATCAAGAAAATTTGAATGATTAATTTTTGTAGCATCAAACGGTTTTGTTTTCCATTCTTGGCCAACCTGAATTAATGTGTTTTTAAATTTCATGAATTTAAATATAGCTACTTCTCCTGGTTGGTCTTTATAAACTTTTAGATGCTTATCTGATAAAGCTCCACATAGCAAAATTGCCATACTAGATGATTTAGTTTTTACAGCATTAAGAATTTTAATATTATGATTACATGATTTTGAGAAACCACCTAAAACAAAAGATTGATACTGAGAAAGACTAATTTTATTATCTTTGTCATATATTCCAGCTATTGTATAGATCTCATTCCAACTATCGAATTTTTGTCCTGTAGGTATCTGTTCATATAAGAAACTTATTCCTTTTTGAGTTCTATATACATCACCCACTAGGCCAGTACTAAACCATGTTGGATATGGATATGTTAATGATGCATCATATATTTTCATTGATTGGATAGCATGCTTAGTTTGTTGCTTGGACATGCCCATGTAATCTTTTTCTGCTGAGAAAGAAATACCAAGAGATAATATTATAATTAAAGTTGATAAAAGTAGTTTTTTCATTGAGTTATATTTTTGTTCTAACTATATTGATTATAGAGAACTTATACTTAGAAAAATACTTATAAGATTAAAAAGAATATGAAGTTATAACTAATAGATAATCTATTAAATAGACTAATGATTTTATAAAATAAGTCTAGCTTGCTTCTTAACAGGCTCGATCATATTATCTTTCCAAACCCAGTAATAAACTGGCTCACTACCTTTAAAACTAGCCACATAGTGGTTATCTTGATTATCAATTGCATGGATTGTTAGCTCGTCTAAGTAACCAGTTTTTAGATGACGTAAATCTTTAGCTGCTTCTAGTACAGCATCTTTTACAGACATTCCCATTTTCATATACAAAACTACCGATCTAGCTGTACTACAGCGAATAGCCATCTCACCAGTATGAGTACAGGCACAAGCTCCATATCTAGAGTCAGCATATGAGCCAGCACCGATAATAGGGCTATCACCTAATCTACCAGGATAGCGCCAAGCCCAACCAGAGGTACTTGTGGCTGATGATATAGTATTATTATGATCTTTTGATAGATAGACAGTAGTATCAAAAACCTTTTCAGGATCTATAGCAAATTTGCTTAGCTCAATTAGCGGGATATTAGGAAAGTTAGTTTTTTGATCAGCAGTTAAATGTTTGTCTAAATGCTCTAGCCATACTTTTTTAATTTCTGGTAGTAGATTATCGATCTTTGTAGCATTTATTTCATCAGCAAATTTATTAGCACCATCACCGACTAATATTTCATGATGTAATCTTTGCATAACTTCATAGGCAACTTCAACAGCACTAGCATAACCTTTTAAAGCGCCAATAGATCCTGTACGTAGATCATCTCCATCCATAACAGAGCCATCTAAAGTCACATTACCTAAGATATCAGGCCAAGACCCTCTACCTACGGTTTTGATAGTTGTGTCACTTTCTACAAGTTTGATACCTTCAATCATAGCACGAAGGCCATTTTCTTTATTTTGGAGTCGTTTAAAAGCTTCAGGTACGCCACCACGACCTTCATCATTTGCAATTAGAATCATTCTTATACCCTAAGTTTAGTAAGTTTTTTTAATATCGGAGTTAACGCAAGTAATATAACAGCCACAATAATTGCTGCAATAAAAAGTTTAAAATATCCTGAAGCAAAGCTGCTTGCTGGAGTATTTTTTGTAACAGCAATATGCGAGCTTATTACACCACCAAAAAATCCTGCATAAGCACTGATTGTCCACCATACTCCCATCATTGTAGATTTTAAATGCTCTGGAGCTAGTCGAGTAACAAGTGCTAAACCAACCGGTGAAATGCATAACTCACCAAAGACTAGCATTAGATAGCATAGTAATAACCATATCACATTGGCATGTCCAGCATGGGCAGCTATTGATCCAGCTATACTTAAGAATAAAAAGCATAGAGCAAGAAATATTAAACTAAGCACAAATTTAAGCTCATCTGATGGTTCTTTATTCTTTTGACCAAGTTTTTGCCATAAGATAGCAAAGAAAGGGTTTATGATTATTAGCAATGTTAGCTGCGTTGCCATAAGCGTAGTTACTGGCATGTCAAAACCTAAAATATGCAGATCAATATTACTTTTTATAAATAATGGTATGCTTATAGAAGTTTGATTACTTAGTGACCAGTAGAACAACATAAATATTGAAAGTATTAATAAAATTGCAATATTAGTCTTTTGAGCTTTTCCAAGAGATTTCCATAGTGAAACTAGATATATTAATAAAACTATTCCAGATAGAGAGATTATTACCATCGACTCTGTTGGATGCGCTATTAGATAAGCAAAAATACATGCTGAAATTATTACAAATAAGATTATTGCGTACCAAACATTTAAACCTGGAAGTAAGTTTTTTTTCATAATCTCAAAGTTAGGCTCATCACAGCTTTTAGGGAAATGCTTTTTACCTGATTCAAAAAATATTAATCCAAGTGCCATACCAAAAGCAGCTAAACTAAATCCATAGTGCCAGCCAATTTTTTCACCAACGTAGCCTACAACAAAAGTTGCAATTACAGCGCCAAGGTTGATGCCTGTATAAAAGTAAGCAAAGCCAGAGTTTCGAAGTGCCTCTTTATCATCATAAAGTCTACCAACCATAGTTGAGACGTTGGATTTGAAAAATCCTGTACCGGCAGAGATGCATCCCAAACCAAGAAATAGCGCAGTATCACTAGATCCAGATAATGCCATTATTATATGTCCAGATATAATTGAGATCCCACCTATTAGTACACAACGTCTATAGCCGATCACTCTATCAGCCAATATGCCACCAACAGCAGTAGTTATATAAAGAAATGTTACATAACTACCAAATATCAAAGCTGCATTTGCATCTGTGAAGTTTAATTTTTGAGTCATGTATAAGATTAAAATTGCGGCTAATCCGTAGTAACTGAAACGTTCCCACATTTCTGCGAAGAATAAAAATTTGAGTCCTTTGGGGTGTTTTAGAGATTCCATTTATTATTTTAAATAAAAAAACAGTAAAATTCATTCTATCCAAACTTTTTTTATAAGTCATTATTATTTAGCAATTGCTATCTATAAATTTAACTAATATAATCGTCCAACATTTGTATAAATTATTTTGGAAATAAAGCTATGAGTATTAAAGGATCTTGTTTGTGTAGTAGTGTAAATTTTGAGATTGATGGTGATTTTGAGAGCTTTTTTTTGTGTCATTGCTCTTACTGTCGTAAAGATACAGGTTCAGCTCATGCAGCTAATCTTTTTTCAAAAAATGCAAAATTAACATGGAATTCTGGTCAAGATTTAGTTAAAAACTTTAAACTGACTGGAACTAGACATACAAAGAGTTTTTGTAGTCAATGTGGTTCAGCTATGCCGATTGAAGTACCAGATCTAGGTTTAGTTGTTGTTCCAGCTGGTTGTTTAGATGATGAGATTGCAATTAAGCCAACAGCTCATATTTTTACAGCAAGTAAAGCCAGTTGGGAAGAGGACTTGGATAAAGTACATAGTTTTGAGGCTTTTCCTCAAGCTTAGAAAAGTTAATACTCTTTACCATCCATTAATTTTTCGATACCAACAAAAGCAACGTTAAATATTACAGGACCAAGAAATATTCCAATAAAACCAAAAGCTTGTATTCCCCCCATAATACCAATTAATGAAGCTACAAAGCTAAGTTTGACTTGTTTATTAATAATTTTTGGTTGCATAATATTATCTGTAAAAATGTTAAGGGCAAATCCGACTACTAAAATAATAATGGCTTTTGTGGCACCATAGATTACAAATACTGCAGCAGCTAAAAGGATATAAACAATACCAACCATAAAAGGAATCATTGATGCTATAGCTGAAACAAATGCAAAAAGTATAGGGCTAGGTAAAGATATTGCTGAAAATGTGATACCCATAATTATGCCTACTAATATAGCTGTTAAAAATATAGCTAAACTAACCCTACGAGTTGTTATAATTGCTGTTGAAATAAAGCTATCACTATCATGAAAGTCTTTTAAAACAACATTTCTAAAGAATTTTTCTACAGTTGTACCACTTACTAAAAATTGATATACCAGTAAGATAGTTATTAAAAAATCTGTTAATAAACTTACAGATGTAGAGCCTATATATCTGATCGCAGGTAGTGCTTGCCCTAGGTTTGAAATTATTTTCTCTTTATCATGTTTGATTGCATTTATAATCTTATCAAAGTGTTGCTGAAGATATTCACCTGCATATGGTATCTTTGCTATTGAAATACTAAGCTGATTAAAGGTCTGAGACAAAGATTCAGAGTTTTGTAAGTATGAAATAATTTCGGTGATGGCATATGAGATTACAATTAGCATTGGGATAAAAATACATAGTAAAATGCCTATAGCTATAATGAAGCCACTCTTATGTCTGCCGAGATGCTTTTCTAGATATACTTGTAAAGGAGCTAGAATTATAGCCAAAAGAGCAGCAAATAAAATTGGATAAATAAAAGGGTATAGCACCCATATAATTAGTGCGCCAATTAAACATGTAATGCTAAGTTTTTTGATTATGGAGTAACTATTCATGTATCTTTCAAAGAAATAATAATTAAAAAGATAACATAATAATACTAGTGACTCCATATCAATAGTGATAAATAAGATATAGTTTAGTTAACTGTGTAAGTTAATGACTATACTGTGTAAATAAGGTATTTACTATCAAAGTGAAACTTACATGTAAGCATATATCTTAACGCAAGTTCATAAGAGCTCTGTCCACTTATAGTGTGAATAGAGTTTCAGGTGTTTGTGATTGTTTACAGTCCTGGATAATTTCATTTTTATCAATCTTAGCATATTTAACGTAATCTTCACCTCTTTTGATACATTTATCTATTTGATCTTTTTGATATGATCCTTCAGAAGTTTTGGCTTTTGCTGCTTGCTTTTTAGGAGGGTTGGTAGTAGCACATCCAACTAAGCTAAAAGTTAGTATTGATATCATCAATAGAGTTATTGTTTTTTTCATTACATATCTCAAAAGTTGGCTAACACTTCAATAATAAGGGCTTATTTTAAGACTGTCAATGTGATCTTTAAGAATATTTTGATTAGTTAGCTATAACTAAAATCATTTGTCGTAGAGTATCAGTTATTTGAGTTTGTATATCTCTGAGCGTTTAGTTTTTTTGGTAGGTTATCTTTACTATGTTTATTTCTAAAATCTTTAAGATCATCTTTAGACATATTACTTGTAAACTGTTTTCTTTCGCTTTTATTCATACTCTTATATTGTTGAGGTGTAGTTTTAAAGTCTTGTAGAGTTTGAGCTCTTTGGCTTGCGTTAGAATGTTTAGGAGGTTGAGCAAAAGCTAATGAACTTAATCCAATAGTTAAGCTAAGTACAATTATTAATGTTTTTTTCATATTTTTTCCTTATAAGTTTTATCAAAATACCTTGGTATGTATAAGTAATTATATTTGATTTGATAAAAGTGGCATATAGTTATTTAACTAGAAATGATTAAATATTATTTATAAGGCCTTAGATTAGTCTTTGATATTATAAGTTGAGTTTAATAACAATAAATATTTATTATAGACTTCTTTATATTTTATAACATTCTCTTTGATTGGAGAAGCTACTGTTGAATAATCCATTTTCACTAGCTGATCAACTATATCATAGTCTATAGAGCTCTTTATAGCCCAAGACGCTTGAATTGCTGCACCTAAAGCAGCCCCTCTATTGACTAGTGGAATTACAACATCAATGCCAGTGATATCAGCAACTATTTGGCGCCAGATTTTAGAGTTTGAACCTCCGCCAATAAGTCTAATTTCTTTGGGTTTATTGGGCATTTTTGAAACCAATAAGTCTAGACCATATTTAAGTCCAAATGTTACAGATTCCATTATGGATCTTACTAAATTAGCTTTACAAAAGTTAAATGAATTTAAGTTATGAATAGAAGCATTTGCTAAAGGCAACTCTGGGACTCGTTCTCCATTAAAAAATGGGAGTGTTAGAATACCATTAGAGCCAATATTAGACTTATTTACTAATTCATCAATGTCTTTTACTTCTACTCCTAAAAGATTGTTAATTTCAGAAAGAGCTGAGGTAACATTCATGGTACAGATTAACGGTAGCCAGTGACCACTACTTGAGCAAAAGTTAGCTACGCTAGAATCAAAATCTATATATTTATCTGAATATGAGTAAACTGTACCAGACGTACCAAGTGACATTGTTATTATACCATTTTTGATATTGCCCGAGCCTATTGCTCCCATCATGTTATCACCACCCCCTGTTGAAATGATGACATCATGTCTTAGACCTAGCTGATCTGCGATATCAGGTTTAACAAATCCTATTTTTTCATTTGGTAGTTTTAATTTAGGTAGAGTTTGATAGAGCTTACCGGATGAATCAATTAACTGGCATATTTCTTTGCTCCAGCATTGTTCTCTAACATCGTATATTCCTGTTCCAGAAGCATCGCCATGCTCTGCGTAATACTTATCTGTTAACCATAAGTTTAGAAAATCATGTGGTAGACACATGTATTTCATTTGTCGGTAAAGTTCAGGTTTATTATTTTTGAACCATAAGATTTTTGAGGCTGTATAGCCTGTTTGAATTTTAATACCTATAGTATTTATACCGTTATCATTACCAAGTTTATTTAATAAATCGTCATTTTCTTTAGCTGTTTCAGTATCACACCACAACTTAGCATTATATAAAGGTTTTTTATTCTCATCTAAAGGTACAAAACCATGCTGCTGTGCAGAAATACCCATAGCATCTATATTCTTTGATGAGATTCCTGCCTGACTCACAGCATCTTTGAAGGCTACTCTAAAAGACTCAATCCACCAGTTTGGATCTTGTTCTCGTTTACCATTCTCACCAACAATAATCTCATGAGTACAGTAAGCCTCACTTAAGACGCTTTTTTTCTCGGTATCAACAAGTAAGACTTTCGTCCCTTGTGTACCACTGTCAATTCCAACTACGATACTCATAAGCTAGAACTCAATCATTACTTTCATATTCGTAGCACCTTCATTTTTAGCATATTCACAAGCGTGTATAGCGTCTTTGAAAGAGAACTTTTTAGTAATTAAAGGCTTAAGGTTAATTTTGCCACTTGCAATTAGATTTATGCTTCTAGGAAACATATTGCAATAACGAAAAACAGATTCAAATTTTAGTTCTTTAACTTGCATAGCAACTATATCAAGGTTGACAGTGTCATTTGGCATTCCTACGAATATTACTTTTCCTCCTGGTTTAGCTGGCTTACAAATATTGTCAATAACACTTTTTACACCACAACATTCAAAGACGATATCAACACCTCTAGAATTTGTTTTTTCATTTATAAATTCTAATACATCTTGCTCATTGCTGTTTAAAGTTATAATTCCATCATATTGCTCAAGCATTTCTAGTTTAGCTTTAGATACGTCAACAATAATTACTTCTGAGCAGCCGCCAGCGATAGCAGATAATGCTGTCATAGCACCTATAGTTCCTGCACCATAGACTAAAGCTAAATCTCCTGGTTTTATGTTAGCTTTAGTAGCTGCTTGCATTCCTACTGATAGAGGCTCCACCATAGCAGCTTCATTATAAGAAACATTATCCGGGATTTTAAAAGTAAAAGTTTCTGGATGAACTACATAGTCACAACAACAACCATCGTAAGGAGGTGTTGCCCAAAATCTCACAGCAGGATCTAAATTATAGTAGCCTTGTTTAACTTCTTCAGAAAAAGCACTTGGAATTCCTGGCTCCATACAAACTCTATCACCAACTTTAAGATTTGTTACATTTTTACCAATTTCAACAACTTCTCCAGAAGATTCGTGCCCTAAGATCATTGGTTCTTTAACAATAAAATCACCAATTCGACCTTCAGTAAAATAGTGTAAATCAGAACCACATATCCCAACAGACTTGATTTTTATTTTTACTTCATCATCTTTTGTTATAGCTGGTTCCTTGATATCTTTGATACTTAACTGATTAATTTTGTCTAAATATAATGCTTTCATACTATATCTCCAAGTTTTTGGTTACCCTTTGGGTTGATTAACTTTTATAAATAATGTTAAAAATGCTGCAAAAAAGTATAACACGGCATAGCAAATTACAACGCCTTTTATCCCAGCTGAAGGTAAAAGTAAGGTTGCTAAAGCTGGGCCCATAAAGTTCGCTAGGCCACCACCTAAATTCTGTACTGAAACAGCAGCACCTTTATGTTCAGGTTCAATCATTGGGAATATAGCTCCCATTGGTACAAATGAAGTTACAGTTAGCCCAAAAAATAAGGCTGCAATTGCTGCAATAAGAAAATTATTACCAAAGAAATATGGTAAGTAGTAGAAAGATAGAGTAGCCAAACCACATCCTACGAAACCAAACCATCTCATTTGGAACATCCATCCAATTCTATCTCCAATAGCTCCCCAGATTACATTGCTAAATGGTTGAATTACAAATACTATTCCCCAAATAAGAAGCCATTGGCTAGTTTTGAAACCTACTGTCCCAGAGGTATAAAATAAAGGCATAATAACTGGAAAACCAAATAAAGATAAATTACAAATTATTCTGATGATTAAGGCCATGAAGATATTTTTATTTCTATAAATAAGTGTGACACCTTTACTCATTTCTTTAAGTTTTTCGCTAAAAAGAGTATATTTTTTACTGGTATCTTCAGGAGTTTTTTTAATACAGAAGAATATAATTAAGCCACCAGCAGCAACAAATAAAATAGATAACCATAGAGTTGTTTCAAAGCCTAAAGCAACTATTGCAAAGCTTGCCAAAAATGATGATACAATGCCATAACCTATTGTAAACATCGACCAAATCCAACCAACAGCAGATGCTAGTCTGTGAGGAGGGGTTTTTTGAACTACCCAAACAAAGAAGCCGTAGAAAAACATTGGATATGCAAAACCTCTAATTCCATAAAATAAGAGAATCATAAAATAATTACTAGAATGAATACCAAATATCATAAATAGCGCATGGAAAAGTATCCACCACAATGCTCCGACAATCATTAGTTTTCTAGGAGTATATACCTCTGCTAAGACACCAGAAAACCAGCTTGATATTGCTGAGGTAGCACCATAAATAGTAAATACCATAGCTGCTTGATCAGGTCTAAAACCTAGATGATGAACAAGATATTTTGATAAGAAAGCTACCTCTATTCCATCTCCTGTCATAAAAATAGCAATTGCTATAAAGCCCCATAGTATTTGAGTTGGCATACCAAAGACTATTTTGGAGTAGTTTGATGAATAATCTCCCATATCATCCCTTATTAATACTTTTATATATTTTTTAATCATACTAGCAGTTCTAGTCTATTTTTTTTCTATTTTTAAGAGCGAATTTTAGATGATTGGTTATAATTAATAGAGTTTTTAAAAACTAGGTTAGAAATCTTGATCTTATTGAAAATGCTATAATAGGTGTATACCTGCTAATGGGTAAGAAATGATTTTTTATATAAGATTGCAATTATCTTTTGCCTTTTGAGTTAGACTGGATGCTGTTGTCATTGGTAACTCAACCGCGCCAGCACCTGCGCCTATGACTGCTCCTAAAATAACAGCGCCACCTATTTGCAATGGTTGTATAAATTGATTATCGCTTAAGCCGCCACTATCAAACATCATCGGAGACATCATAGCTCCTCCAGCGATTCCTGCTAGTAGGCCTACAGGTACCATTAAGATAGTCCCTACGCCTATACCAACTAAAGAGATAGGGCTCATAAGAGTAGTTGATAACGTACTACAGTTTTTTGGTTGTTCGTGATTTTTACTTTCTAATGTTTTTAGTGCTGGATGATTTATATTTTTATTTTCTGATAAACAATAGCCTATATTGGTAGCCAGGAGTAATATTGTAAGATTTAAGAATAAGGTTATTTTTTTAATCATAATTTAAAATAATAAGTTATTAACTTAGATTAAGTTATATTATCACTTTAAATTAGATTTTTGAAAATTATAAAATTGAAAAATATAAGTAAAGAAAAAATATTTAGAAAATAAATAATTACCAACCAGTAACTTCTTTAAGTTTAGAACCTAACTCAGCAGGTGATCTAGTATAAGCAATACCAGCAGCTTCAAATGCAGCAAATTTCTCATCAGCTGTACCTTTACCACCAGAGATGATCGCACCAGCATGACCCATACGCTTTCCTGGAGGAGCTGTAACACCAGCAATATAGCCAATAACAGGCTTAGTTACATTGTGCTTAATATATTCAGCAGCTTCTTCTTCAGCTGTACCACCAATCTCACCGATTAGGATTATAGCTTCTGTTTGAGGATCATTCTCTAGAAGTTTTAAAGCTTCGATTTGGTTCATACCAGGAATTGGGTCCCCACCTATACCTATACAAGTAGACTGACCAAAACCTAATTTAGTAGTTTGAGCAACTGCTTCATAAGTCAAAGTACCAGAACGAGAGATGATACCAACTCTACCAGGTTGGTGAATATGACCAGGCATAATACCAATCTTACATTCACCTGGAGTGATAACACCAGGACAGTTAGGACCAACAACTTGTACATCTTTACCTTTTAAGTATTCTTTAACTACTAGCATATCTAGAGTCGGAACGCCTTCAGTAATGATTACAACTAGCTTAACACCAGAGTCGATCGCTTCGATTGCAGAATCTTTTACAAATGGAGCTGGTACATAGATTACAGATGCATCAGCACCAGTAGCTTTTACAGCTTCTTCCATTGTGTTGAAAACTGGTCTATCTAGATGAGTTTGACCACCTTTACCAGGAGTTACACCGCCTACGATGTTTGTGCCATACGCGATAGCTTGTTCTGAGTGGAAAGTACCGTTTTTACCAGTAAAACCTTGTACTAAAACTTTTGTATTTTTATCAATTAATACGCTCATTATTTAATATCCTTTTAAACTGTTTGTGTTATTAACCTAGTGATTTTACAACTTTATCAGCAGCATCAGCTAAACCATCAGCAGGGATAAGCTTTAAGCCTGAATCAGATAGGATCTTAGCACCTTTTTCTGCATTGTTACCTTCTAGACGAACAACTACTGGTACAGTTACATTTACTTCTTTAACAGCTTCTATAATAGCTTCAGCAATCATGTCACAACGAACAATTCCACCGAAGATGTTGATTAAAACAGCTTTTACATTTTCATCATCTAAGATTAGTTTGAAAGCTTCGATTACTCTTTCTTTAGTAGCACCACCACCTACATCTAGGAAGTTGGCAGGCTTACCACCATATAATTGGATGATATCCATAGTTGCCATTGCAAGACCAGCACCGTTTACCATACAACCAATATTACCTTCAAGAGCTACATAGTTTAGCTCATGCTCAGAAGCTTTAAGCTCTTTAGCATTTTCTTGAGATTTATCTCTTAGAGCTAATAGTTTAGGGTGTCTATAAAGAGCGTTTGAATCAAGGTTGATTTTACCATCAACACAAACGATATCACCATTTTCTCTTACAGCAAGAGGGTTGATTTCAAATAAAGCAAAATCACATTCAACAAAAGCTTTGTAAGCGCCTAACATAGTCTTAACAAAGTCATTAATTTGCTTACCTTCTAGACCTAGTTTGAAAGCTACTTCACGAGCTTGGAATGGTTGAAGACCAACTAATGGATCAACTTCTACTTTAAGGATTTTTTCAGGTGAGTTGTGGGCAACTTCTTCAATATCTACACCACCTTCAGTTGATGCCATGAAAGTTACTTTACGGCTAGATCTATCAACTACAGCACCTAAGTATAATTCACGAGTTACAGGGTAAACATCTTCAAAAACACCAACAGAGTTTACTGGTTGACCTTCAGCATCTGTTTGGAATGTTACAAGGTTTGTACCAATGAGGCTCTCTGCTACTTCACGAGCTTCTTGAGATGATTTAACAACTTTAACACCACCAGCTTTACCACGACCACCAGCATGTACTTGAGCTTTAACTACCGCAAATTTGCCACCTATTTGGTCAAATGCTTGAGCAGCTTCATTAGGGTTGTGAGCTACAATACCTTTTTGAACTTTTAGACCATAGCTTTCTAAAAGATCTTTAGCTTGATATTCATGTAAGTTCATCGATTTTCTTCCTTATTTGATCGTTTGACGAAAATTTTAAATAACAGGTAAAATAATAACGTATTTGCTTTATTTTTTCTAATAAAAAAGTAGCATATAAGTTCAATTAGGCTGAGGATTTAATCTAAGCATCAATATTACCTATTTTAGAGTATTGTATGGTATTTGTTTTGTTCTTGCAAATGACTATGTTTTTTATGTTGATAATAATTATATTTTTATAAATTTATTGCTCAAGCAGATATTTATGTACAAACAAGTTAAATAACCATTTTATTGTTATAAGTAGTTATATCTAAGATATCTTTTGAGATAAAAATACTATTTTAATATTTCGATTTTTTTATAATATGGTAATGTTAGTTTAGTAAGTTTAAAAAAATAAGGTAAATTAAAATGTTTGGTTATATATTTGATAAGATAAAATCGACTATTTTTTCAAAAATTACGCCATTTCAATTGCTCTTAACTTCATTGTTTGCATTTGTATTTGGGTTTGTTCCGGGGATATCATACTCGCCTTTATTATTTGTAGGGGTGTTGTTCTTAGTTATTATTCTTAGAATTAATCTGGGTGTATTTATATTTATTTCAATAATAGCAAAAGCTCTTTCATTTATTTTGGAAATTGTGAGCTTTTCATTAGGGCAGTTTTTACTTGATGGGTTTACACAGCCTATATTTAAGAGTTTAGTTAACACACCTGTTATAGCATATGCAGGTTTTGATTATTACCTTGTCGCAGGGGCATTCGTACTTTCAGTTATCTTAGGTCTTATTTTCGGGATTATTATCGCGAAGATATATAAGAAAATCGTCGCGAAAATGTCTGTGGTTCAAACAGGTTCAGAGCTATATAACCGCATTACAAAAAACTTTTTTGTGAAAATAGCTAGCTGGATTTTCTTAGGCAAAAATGTTGCAAAAATCGACTGGGTTAAGATGAAAAACCGTAAGTTTAGACAACCATTTAGAATAACAGGTGTTATTTTGGTTGCTTTGATTATTGTTGCTATATCTTATGCGCCACAGATTTTAGAGACTTCATTAGTATCAAACATTATTAAGCAACAGTTGACTAAAGCAAATGGAGCTACTGTTGATTATAGCTCTTTAAAACTAAACTTAAGTGATGCAAGACTTAATATAACAGGTTTAGGTGCCGCAGATCCAGCAGATCTTAATAAAGATAGATTCTATGCTAGTTCTATTAGTGCTAGTATAAATATCTCAAACTTATTAACTAGACAAATAGCATTAAAAGATGTTGTTGTTGAAGGAGTATCTTTGGATAAGCAAAGAGAATCTAAAGGAGAGTTGTATATCAATAGTACTAAGGCTACACCTACATCAAAAGAAGAAACTCAACAAACTTCTGAAGCAGCTAAAAAGCAAGCTATTGATAACATCAAAAAAATAGGTGGTGACTTACAGCAAGTTAACTTACAGCAGCTAAAAGATAATGCTAAAGAAGTTAAAGATATTGCGAGTAATATAAAACAAGCTGTAGAGTTTTTATCAAGCTTTAGATCAAACCAAACTAAAGTTACTGATTCTCAAGTTAGACAGCAAATTATTACACCTAAAGAACAAGCACAAGTGTATGGCTATGCAAATGTTAGAAATGAAAGTTTACGCGATAAGTACCCTAATTTTGTAGTTCAAAATATTGATATCAAAGACTATAAGGATGGTGATACTTTATATAACGCAACTATTACTAATATATCTACAAATCCAGAGTTATTAGCAAAACCTACTACTGTTGATATTAAATCAACAAATAACAAAAACCTTGACGTTGGTGTAGTTATTTCTAATAAGCCTAATGTTGATAATACAGTTAGGTTTAATGTAGCTAATGTAGCAGGAGATGCTATAAAAGGCTTAACTATCCAAGGTGTTGGTCTAGATGCTGATAGTTTAGATATCTCTGGTAATGGAACTTGGCAGTTTAGTGGAGTTAGGAATGTAAACTTTAATATCCCATTAAAGTTAGATTTCAAAAATGTAGGTATAAACTTTAATCAATTCAAGCAAAAAGTTTCTGATTTAACTTTAAAAGGTGTTATATCTGGTGACTTAAATGGCGTTAAGTTTGGCTTAGATACATCTTCTTTGAAAAATCTAGTAAGTGTTGATACTGTTAAAAATACAGCTTCTCAAATTGCTAAGCAAACAGGTTTAGATAATAAGGCTAAACAGTTTTTAGATAATACTAAAATAAATGGTAAATCTATAAGTAATATAAGCGTAAATGGTAAATCAATAAAAGATTTAAACGCTCAGGATATAAAAAATCTTAAACCTCAAGATGTTAAAAATATAGCATCTAGTTTTGGGGTGCAAATCTAAATTATATTCTTCTCAATCTTTTTTTCTAAGTCAGTGTCTATATAAACATTTTTTAAAAAAATATGCTGAAAGAGTATTTTTCACTGATTTGTTATTTCTAAATAATTTAATTTGATTTACACTTATGTCAAAGTATTTTTTTTATAAATTTGCTGCTTAAAATTTTGCATGCTTTTTTATAGTTGAGTAAGCTTTCATTAAAGGCTGCTTATTTGAAGCAGACCTTTTGATTGTTTAGTGAAAATAATGATAATTAAAATTAATAATGTAAGAGATATTCTAGGAGACATTAAATGAAGAAAATATTGGCAGCTATTTTAGGGATTTCAGCATTAGTGCTATCGAGCTGTTCGAGTCATCAAGAGATTAATACAAGCAATAAGCATAGTGTTGGTGTCAAAAGACCTATTGACTATGCAAGAGTTATTGCTATTCCAGCAGTTGTAAATCAATTGTTAAATGATGAAATGACTCCAACGATAGGTCCTAAAGATGCTAAAAAGGCAGTTGTTGTCTTTTATGATTATGGCTGTTATAGATGTACGAAGAGCTATCCAAAAATGGTTAAGCTAGTTAGTGAAGAGCCAAATGTGAAATTTATATTTAAAGCTTATCCGTCTTCATCAAGGGCTGATAACAAGGTGCCTAATTATGCTTCATTAGTTGCTAATGAATCGTATTTGCAAGGTGGTCCTGAGTTATTTGCAGAATATAATAAAATTATATATGGTCAGCGTGAAGCAAATGGTAAGTTAACAATTCAAGATGTTGATAATGCTATTAAACAGTTAGGAATTGCTACAGATAAGCCTAGACTTAAACGACAAGCAGAAAAAGAAGAGCTAAGAACTAAAAGAGTTGCTAAGCTAATAGGCTTCGAAGGGCCATCATCATATATCGTTTTACCAACAGACTTAGCAAAAATGAATGCTGATCAGTTAGAGGCGAATACTAGCAAGATATCTGTTATAGCAATTAAAGATACGAGTAATGTTGATGACTATCATAAGTTAATTGATCAGTCTATGAATAAGATAAGAGAAGAATTAAATAATATCAAGTAATCTAGTTAGATTATAAATTAAACTTATCTACGACCTCCACCTCTCATTGCACCCCCTATATTCATAATATGTTCTATATTACCGTAGTGATTTGAGCTAATAAAATTATGATTTACTTGATGGAAGTATCTTCGTCCATAATCATCGTAGCCATATCCGTACCATCCATAAGGAAAGTAATCATTATCTATTGAGCCATACCCTTTAGAAGTTTGAGCGGGTGACATATTATAATTATTGATAGTTATATTCTGAAGGGTTGCAGATTTAATGGTGTTTATACTACCAAGCTTAATCTTTTTAGCGTCTTTGCTTTTAATATTTGAGAAGGATGTTATCCCATTTTTATCGCTCTCATATACTGATCCTATCGCTAGATAAAATGAAAAGCTAATAATGGTAACTATTAATAACCTCAGTTCGGAATTAAAAGCATTGTAAATTAAGGGTTTAGTAGTGTTTTTAGGTTAAAATAAGCGAAAAA
>NZ_JBGCTX010000021.1:0-35848 GCF_041102755.1 Francisella sp. 19X1-34 | reverse complement strand
TTTCGCTTATTTTAACCTAAAAACACTACTAAACCCTTAATTTACAATGCTTTTAATTCCGAACTGAGGTTATATTACAACAAATCAATAGCACTCTTTTTAACATCAGGACTAAGATGTGCATATATCTGTGTAGTTTTAACATCTGCATGACCTGCTAGTTGTGAAACGGTGTATATTGGAGTACCTTTCATAACGAGTATGCTACAGAAATTATGTCTTAGATCGTGAAAACGAAAATTTTCTATTTCAGCCTCAAGTATAAATTTTTTCCATTGCCTATTTATTTGAGTGATTGGGAGTCCATCATCACTGGTAAATATTAAGCCTTTTTTATGATTTTTACTTTTTATAAATTTGCTAATTTTTTGATGTATAGGAATTAATCTAGATTTGTTAGATTTAGTATTTGTTGCTTCCAAGACAATTTGGTTAGTTGTAAGGTCTATATCTTCCCATTTCAGGCTTAAGATCTCACCTCTTCTCATGCCAGAATAATATGCGATAGTTACTATATTTTTAAACATTTCTGTTTGTTTATTTAATGTCTTGAAGAATCTAAAGTTTTCTTCATCATTAAGGTATCTTATCTTATTCCTTGTTACCCCTAATGATTTAAAGTTAATTAACTTGTTTGATCTAATATAGTTATATTCTGCTGCTCTACTTATAGCTCCTTTTAGTGTTGAAATGATTCTATTAATTCTCGCATTACTACAATTTTTTTTATACTTGTATTCTTTAATATATTTGTTGACTAAAGTAGTATCAATTTCTTCTAGTCTATAGTTGAAGAAAAATGTTAAAGAACTATTGATATTTTCCATAAGTGACCTCAAACATTTTCTATTTCGGCTATACCAATCAATATAGAAAGTATCTAGATATTCTTTAAAAGTAAGTTGATTAGAAGCATTATTTATATTTGTATTAATACTTTCTCCCTTTATTAATAGGCTGTTCAATCTTTGTGCTTCTGATTTGGCTTGAGTTAAAGTAATTGCTCCATTTTGACCAATTGTGTAAATCTTGGGCTTACGCTCTATGTAATATTTTAATCTATAAGATTTTGTTCCAGATGGAGAAACTCTTAATATTAAACCTTTAATTTCAGTGTCAAAATAATCAATTTTTTTTGATATTTCCTTAGTATTAATACTATTAATGAAACTTTTAGTTAATTTTGCTTTTGGCATTTGGGGTTCTACATGGGGTTCTACAAATTTTATAATATATTGTATTCTTCTTTTACTTAAAAATAAATAAAACTGCTGTAACTACTTTAAAATATAGGTTTTTAATACTTTGAGATAAAAGTTGTTTATATTGTTATAAATCATAAATCGCCCTTTCACGGCGGCAACAGGGGTTCGAATCCCCTACGGGATGCCAAATTTAAGAACCCACCTTGTGTGGCTTTTTTATGCCTATTGGAAATTATTTTTTGTTTTAACTTGTATGTTAGAGATATTAATTAATTGTATATCTATTTAAATCCTGTTTTTATTATAGTAGAGTTTTATCTTTAGTGTACGAGCATGGAGAGTGTAATGCCTAAGGCAATAGTTAATGATATTGATATCTATTATGAAGATAAAGGAGTTGGACGTGTTATTATTCTAATAGCTGGCTTTGGAGCTGATCATAAGGCTTGGGGTGAGTTTGCTAACAAGCTTGCACTAGACTATAGGGTTATAACATTTGATAATAGAGGAGCTGGACAGACAGACTGCCCAGATGAGCCGTATTCAATTGTTCAAATGGCTAATGATGTAAAGAGTCTTTGTAATTATTTGAAGATAGATAAAGCAATTGTTATTGGCTCATCGATGGGAGGTTTTATTGCTCAGCAACTTGTGCATGATTATCCTGAGATCTGTGAAAAAATGGTTATATTAAACTCAGCAACCAAAAGCTCAAGGCATTATAGTGTGTTTATGCAGGCTTTTTATGAATTATTGGCAGCAGGGGTGATAGAACCTAAGGTTATAACTAGATTGTTTTTACCGTGGGTCTATTCTGATGATTTTCTAAGAAGTGATTTAAAAATACAGAAGCTTGTTGAATTTGTAATATCAAATCCACATCCTTTTAGTTTGGTAGGATTTAAAAATCAACGCTGCGCAATTGAGGGATTTGACTCAAGTAAATGGATTTCAAAAGTTGAAGTTTCTACATTGGTAATTGCTGGTGAGAAGGATATTGTTTTCTATGAAAAGGATGTTAGAAGGTTTTCTGAATTGATGAAAAAAGCTGAGTATTATAAGTTTAAAGATACTGGTCATTTGCCACATATTGAGAGACCTAACGAGCTATTTAAGATGGTGTGTGAATTTATTGGTTAGAATATTTTAACGTGCTAAGTCGGTTCAGTTAAACTTAGTTATGTTCAGGCAATTTTAAAAACCAGTTTCTGTGTAGATTATACTCTTAGTATTTCGGCAACCATACATCTAGCAGTGCCTCCTCCAACATCCTCTATAGTTTTTACATGGCAAGGAAGTAGAGTGCAGTGCTTATTAATAATCTCTTTTTGTTCTTTGGTAAATCCCATATGGGCCATCGATGATAATATTAAGTAGCTGATGCCTTGTTTGTTTTTGACTTCGAGAGTATTACAGCAGCGTAATAAGATCTGACCAACTGAGATATCGATGATAGTTTTACCTGATTCATTTAAGGCATTCATTACTATTTCTCGTTCTTTTTCACATTTGATTGACTCTGAACAGACAAATATTAATTTTTCTCCTATGCTAAGTATTTGAGTGGTTTGAAATACTGGGTTATCAGTATGATCATAAGCTGTGAAACAGATTAGCTCAAAACCAAGTCTGTCAGCAACTTGCTTTGCTAGTGTCTCATCAGCGCGACAGGATCTAGATAAAAAAACCTTTTTAGAGGAGTTGTCAAATACTAGAGCTGCGTTACCCTCAAGAGCTCTGCTATAGTCACCACGAAAATCTTCAACTTTGTAATCAAGACCAGTATTGATTTTTAATGCTTTTAATAACTCTTTTACCTGTACTTCACGCCTGCGACTCTCTGCGTACATAGGATAAACAAAGACATAGGGCTCGCCATTTATTATGTGTGTTGAAAGCCAATCATTAGCAAACACTGCATCAGAAGCACCTTTGGGAGATTTTAATGTGATAACTTTTAGGTTGTGAGATTTAAGGTAGTTAACCATTTCATGGAACTCTTCCTTAGCAAGAAGTTGGATAATATTACCTTTAAATTTGACTTCTTTCCTAAATGATTTATTATCAATATCTGTTTCATATGTGGCGGTTGCAAAATACTCGGGATCTACCATTAATATTGTGTCTGAAGATTGGGTGAACATTTCTTTTTCCAGGAGGCTTCCTTATAGTTATAAATATACATTATTAGGTATTGAAGTTCTATTGAATTTGCTTAATCATAGTTTTTTTCAAAAACACTGAAAGTAAAGTCAAACTCATTTTTGACATCTTTTTTGAATTTTTTATGACCTATGCGTTTATATTTGGAGTTATCCCATTGAGGGAAAAAAGCATCAAGATCACTCATCTGTGTGTCAACTTCAGTTATGTATAATCTATCGGCATATTGTAAGAATTCTTTATAAATTTGCGCACCACCTATTATAAATATCTCATAGTGTGGTTTTGATTTAGCAAAGTTCAAAATATCCTGAGTGCTATTTATTATTAAGCATTTGTCTTGCTTGTAATCTTTATCTCTAGTTAAAATGATGTTTTTTCTATTTGGAAGAGGGCGACCAATTGATTCAAAAGTTTTTCTACCCATTACTATGTAGTTATTTTCAGTAATTTTCTTAAAATTTTTAAGGTCTTCAGATAATTTCCATGCTAAAGAGTTTTCTTTACCAATACCAAGATTTTTATCATATGCAACTATTAGTGAAATCATATTTTTATATTATTTAGCAGTTTTGTAATATTGTAGCATTTTATGTTTTTTAGCAGAACTCTTTATTAACTTCTTCAAATAGCGTTTGATACTTAATTAGAAATAAACTTTTGTAATTTTTAGACATCTTATGATAGAATAAGCAAGCTTGTATTTTTAGGTATAAGTAAATGTTTAATTAATAAATCATACACTTTAGTAAAAAAGTGCTAGCTTAAAGGGTGTCGTTTTGCGATGTTTGAGCTGGTTTAAAGTGTTAGATATAACCCAAATAAATAAGGATTAATAAAATGTCTTTAATGAAAGAAATGTTATCTGCTGGTGTTCACTTCGGACACAAAAAAGCTTTCTGGAACCCACAAATGAATGAATACATCTTTGGTGTTAACCATGGTGTACATATCATCAACTTAGAAAAAACAGTCCCTCTTTTCCAAGATGCTGTTAACTTTGTTGGTAAAACTGTTGCTAACGGTGGTAAAGTTCTTTTTGTTGGTACTAAAAGACAAGCTCAAGATATCATAGAAACTGAGGCTAAAAGATGTGGTATGCCTTTTGTTAGCCACAGATGGTTAGGTGGTATGCTTACTAACTATAAAACAGTTAGACAATCTATCAAAAGATTAGCTCAGTTAGAAAAGATGAAAGAAGATGGTACTTTTGAATCTTTGACTAAGAAAGAAATGCTTCAAAACTTAAGAACTATTGAGAAGTTAGAGAAAGTTCTTGGTGGTATTAAAGAAATGGGTGGTATTCCTGATGCTATCGTTGTTATTGATAGCAACAAAGAGCATATTGCTATTCAGGAAGCTAAGAAGCTTGGTATCAAAGTTGTATCTATCGTAGATACTAACTCAAACCCTGAAGGTATTGATTATATCATTCCAGGTAACGATGATGCTGTTAAGTCTATATCTTTCTATATGAATAAATTTGCTGATGCTGTTATAGATGCTCAAGGTTTAGATAGAGCTATTGAAGCAAAATCTGATGAAGCTGTAGAAGCTCAACAAGAAGCATAAGAAACAAAACAAGGATAATAAAACAATGTCAAATATTTCTGCTAAATTAGTAAAGGAACTTAGAGAAAGAACTGGTGCTGGCATGATGGAGTGTAAAAAGGCTCTAGTTGCTGCTGAAGGTGATATTGAAAAAGCTGCTGAAGAGATGAGAATCTCTGGCCAAGCAAAAGCTGATAAGAAAGCTTCTCGTGTTGCTGCTGAAGGTGTTATCGAAGCTTATGCTGCTGATGGTAGAGCTGTGTTACTTGAAATCAACTCTGAAACAGATTTCGTTGCTAGGGATGATAGCTTTAAAGCATTTGCTAAAGAAGCTGTGAAAGCTGCTCATGCTGCTAATGCAAAAACTATCGAAGAAGTTTTAGAAGCTAAGATTTCAACAGGTGAAACTGTTGAAGAAGCTAGAAAATCTTTAGTTGCTAAAATTGGTGAGAATATTCAAGTTCGTAGAGTTAAAGCTACAGAAGCTGCTAACTTAGGTGCTTATGTTCACGGTGGTAGAATTGGTGTGGTTGCTGCTTTAGAAGGTGGTGATGAAGAGCTTGCTAAAGATATCGCTATGCATGTAACAGCTGCTAATCCTCAGTATGTTAATCCTGAAGATGTTCCTGCAGATGTTGTAGAGAAAGAAAGATCTATCCAAGTTGAGATCGCTATGCAATCTGGTAAGCCAAAAGAAATCGCTGAGAAGATGGTTGTTGGTCGTATGAAGAAGTTTACTGGTGAAGTTAGTTTAACTGGTCAAGCTTTCGTTAAAGATCCAAGTATCCAAGTTGAAAAGCTTCTTAAAGATAAAAATGCAAAAGTAGCTAGCTTTATTCGTCTTGATGTTGGTGAAGGTATCGAGAAGAAAGAAGAAGACTTTGCGGCAGAGGTGATGAACCAAATTAAAGGTTAATATATGTCTAACGATTCGTCAGAATGTTCTCAAAAACCCCTAAAACTTAAAAGGGTACTTTTTAAGTTAAGTGGGGAGTCTTTATCTGCAGATCAAGGTTTTGGTATAAATGTTGATTCTGCAAAACCTATCATAGATCAAATTAAAACTCTTGTATCCAAGGGTATTGAGCTTGCTATAGTTGTTGGCGGAGGTAATATCTTGCGTGGAGGTAGAGCTAATTTTGGTAATAAAATCGAAAGAGCTACTGCAGACTCAATGGGTATGATTGCTACTATGATTAATGCTTTGGCATTGCGTGATATGCTTATTAGTGAAAATGTCGAAGCAGATGTCTTCTCAGCAAAAGGTGTTGATGGCTTACTTAAGGTTGCTAGTGCGCATGAATTTAATCAGTCATTAGCAGCTGGTAAGGTTTTAATCTTTGCTGGTGGTACAGGTAACCCGTTTGTAACTACTGATACTACAGCTAGCTTAAGAGCTGTTGAGATTGGTGCGGATGCTTTACTAAAAGCTACAACTGTTGATGGAGTATATGATAAAGACCCAAACAAATATTCAGATGCAAAACGCTTTGAGAAAATTACTTTCTCAGAAGTTGTTGCAAAAGAGTTGAGTGTTATGGATTTGGGAGCTTTTACTCAATGTAGAGATTTTGGTATTCCAATATATGTGTTTGATTTGACTCAGCATAATGCTTTGGTCGATGCTGTTGTTGATTCTAAATATGGTACTTGGGTTACTTTAGACTAATTAATTTTTAAAAGGATTATTTTTATGATAAATGAAATTCTAAAAGATGCTGAAAGCAGAATGAGTAAGTCTTTGGATGTTTTAGCTGATGATTTGGCTAAAATTAGAACAGGTCGTGCTCACCCTGATATACTAGCTCATGTAACTATAGACTATTATGGTTCTGCTACTCCTATTACTCAGGTGGCGAATGTTACAGTTTTAGATGCTAGAACTTTAGGTATTACTCCGTGGGAGAAGGGGCTTTCGGGTCAAATTGAAAAAGCTATTATGACGTCTGATCTTGGTCTTAACCCTACAAACTTAGGTGATTCTTTAAGAGTGCCTATGCCGGCATTAAACGAAGAAAGAAGAAGGGAGTTGGTTAAGCTGGTTAAATCTGAAACTGAAAGTGGTAGAGTCTCTATTAGAAATATCCGCCGTGATGCTAATAGTGATATTAAAGAGCTTCTTAAAGAAAAAGAAATAACTGAAGATGAAGCTAAAAGAGCAGAAGATAATATCCAGAAAATTACTGATAAAATGGTTGCTCAAGCTGATGCGTTAGCAGTTAAAAAAGAACAAGACTTAATGGAAGTCTAGCTATAAATTTATAAAACTTATTTCCCCTACTTATCTGGCTTATTCGTATGAGCTGGTTCTTTCAAAGCTTTATTATAAAGCTATTTAAATCTACATAGTGTTATCTTAATATTTAAATGCTTAAGTCACTGATTTTTTAGATTATTAATCTTTAGGTGCAATAGCTTCTTGCATGCAATAGAGAATATACTTCAAATTTGTGTAAAGTTGGTGAAATTATGTGTCTTAATTATGTCAGTAGGAGTGGGTGGTCATCGGTGGCTAGCTTTAGGCTTAATAATAAGTTGTTTGAGGCAGCAGAGAGTTGTGGTGTGAAAGTTCATATGGGTATTACTGGTTCATCAGATACTTTTTACCCTGGACAAGAAAGGCTAGATAGCTATAGTGGTTATGTTAGGAATCACTTTAAGAATTCTGTGGCAGAGTGGTGTAAACTCAATGTTTTAAATTTAGAGATGGAATCTTCAGCATTGCTGACAGTGTGTGCTGTCCTTCGATTGGACGCCTGTTGTATTTGTATGGTGGCTGCAAAACGTATTGTGTCTGAAGTTGTAGATACTAGTAAATATGCTGATGGTATGAGGCAGATTATTAAAATAATAGAAGGTAGTATTCTATCAGGGCTATAGTGTTTAGGGGGATATTGAGCTTTTACTCTTGTAATTCTTACTATTCTTTCTTATTATTTACCTAGTTTAATTTTTATTCTAATTTATTTATGATCTCGGCTAAGAACAATACTCTTAGACATATTGCTATAATTATGGATGGCAATGGTAGATGGGCTAAAAGTAGATTGAAGCCAAGAATTTTTGGGCATAGAAGTGCTATATCTAGTGTTGATGCTTCAATAGAGTATTGTGCTGAAAATAATATAGGAGTCTTGACGCTTTTTGCTTTTGGGAGAGATAATTGGTTAAGACCAGCTCAAGAAGTTGAAGGTTTGATGGATCTTTTTTGTAAAACTTTGAAGGATAAAGCTCCTAAGTTACATAAAAATAATATTTCTTTGAAAGTTGTTGGTGATAAGACAAGGCTTTCATCAAAGCTTTTAAATATAACTTCTGAAACTGAATCTTTAACAGCTCAAAATACTGGTTTGCAGCTAAGATTGGCTGTTGATTATGCTGGGCGTTGGGATATTGTACAAGCAGTTAAAGCTGTGGTAAGTGATGTTCAAAATCAAAAATTAGTATCTGATGATGTCACGGAGCAAATGTTTGGTGAGTATCTGACTGCTGGTAGTGAACCTGTTGATTTACTTATACGTACAAGTGGTGAGGTTCGCTTAAGTGATTTTATGTTATGGCAACTTGCATATGCAGAAATGTATTTTACTAATGTTATGTGGCCAGATTTTTCTAAAAAAGAACTAGATAAGGCGGTAGAGTATTTTTATTCTCGTCAAAGAAGGTTTGGTAAAAGTGGTGAGCAGCTTAAATAAGAGGGAATTATGAAAGAAAGAATTATAACAGGTCTTGTGCTTGTAGCAGTAGTATTTTGTTTTTTACTATATGCATCTGATTATTCATTTGGTGTCGGTGTTTTTCTTGTAGCTATGTTATCGGCACATGAGTGGTTAAAGCTGGCAAAAGTTGATCAAGACTCTATGCTTAAATACCTTATTATATTTGTGATAGCCGCTTTTGTGGTTTCTCAGTTTTTTGTTTACTTACAGTATATTTTTCCTATATTTTGGTTGTATGCGATATTTAAGCTAAGTCAGTATGAAAGAGAGAAGATAAATGCTATCTCGTCTGCAGAAATGCTTGTTTTAGGTCTGTTTACTATAGCTCCTTTTGCTGCTTGTTTATACATTCTGCATAGTAATGGTGTAGCATGGATATTTATGTTCATTTTAGTTGTTGCGGCAGCTGATAGTGGAGCGTACTTTACAGGTAAGGCAATTGGTAAGCATAAGATGTTGCCTAGGTTAAGTCCAAATAAAACTGTGGAAGGTCTTCTTGGTGGAATGCTTTGTGCAATTATAGTTGCTATAATATTCTTAATATATATGGGATTAACGCCTTTAGAGTATGTGTATATGGTATTGATTTCGGCTCTTGTTGCTGTATTATCTGTTGTTGGTGATGTGTTTGAGAGCATGATGAAGCGTATAGCAGGGGTTAAGGATAGCGGTAATATCTTGCCTGGACATGGTGGTGTGCTTGATAGGTTGGATGGTTATATGCCTACGTTGCCAATATTTGTCATGCTAGGATATTTTGCGGGCGTGTTTATTTTATAGGGGTTTTTGTGAATATTGAGCTTAAGTTTTTAAATAAAGAAATTATTAATGGGCTACCAAGCTACGGAACAGAGGGTTCAGCAGCTGTTGATTTGAAGGCTTGTATCTCTGAGAGTGTGCTTTTAAATCCGGGTGAATGTAAGCTTGTTGGAACTGGTATAGCTATTAACATTGCAGATCCTAACTATGCTGCTATGATTTTACCGAGATCAGGTTTGGGGCATAAGAAAGGTTTAGTGCTTGGGAATGGTACTGGGCTTATAGATTCTGATTATCAAGGTGAGCTAAAAGTTTCTTGTTTCAATCGTTCTCAAGAGGTTATAGAAATTGAACCGTTAATGAGATTTGCTCAGCTTGTTATAGTTCCAGTTGTTCAAGCAACTTTTAATGTTGTTGAAGAATTTTCAGAAGAGACTGTTAGAGCCGTTGGTGGTTTTGGTCATACAGGAGTTTAGGTTTATGTTTTTTAATCTACCTAATGTTTTGACTTTTGGTCGTTTGGCCTTAATCCCCTTTATAGTTATATGTTACTATTTTGAGTTTCCTCATCATCACGGGATTACAGCTACGTTATTTTTGTTAGGGGCTGCTACTGACTGGTTGGATGGTTATTTGGCACGCAAATGGGAGCAGACAAGTAAGCTTGGTGCTTTTTTAGACCCTGTTGCGGATAAGCTTATTGTTGCTACAGCACTTTGTCTGTTTGTTGAGATGTATCCTTATTGGTGGGCTACAATACCTGCTATTGTGATGATCTGTCGAGAGATTTTGGTATCTGCTTTACGTGAGTGGATGGCAGAGTTGGGTCAGCGTAGTGTTGTTAAGGTTGGAATTTGGGGTAAAGTTAAAACGACTGCTCAGATGGCTGCGCTGTTTATATTCTTGATTAAGCCAGCGATAGATTTTAGGCACTCTATAGATTATACAAGTTTTAATACTTGGTTTATATTTTTGGGCTTCTTAATGCTATATATAGCTGTTATTTTGACGGTTTACTCTATGTGCAATTATCTATATGTTGCATTCAAGTCTGTTTTTGGAAAATCTAATAAATAATACTTTTTCTTTTCTTTTTTTTGCTTTTTTGTTATTATTGTTGCCTAATGCTATTTTTGCATGGGCACTGCCTTTGCCTAGCATTTGAAATTATTTAATCAAAAACTGATAAAAAAACGGAGAATAATAACTAATGGCAACTATAAATCAGTTGGTGAACAACCCTCGCAAGAGATCGGTTGTTAAGTCTAAGGTTCCTGCGTTGAAGGCTTGTCCTCAAAGAAGAGGTGTTTGTACAAGAGTTTATACTACAACTCCTAAGAAGCCTAACTCAGCACTTAGAAAAGTAGCTCGTGTAAGATTAACGAGCGGTTTTGAGGTAACAAGTTACATTGGTGGTGAAGGCCATAACCTACAAGAGCACAGTGTAGTGCTTATCAGAGGTGGTAGGGTTAAAGATTTACCAGGTGTACGTTATCACATCGTTAGGGGTGCTTTAGATACTTCAGGTGTTAATAATCGTAAGCACGGTCGTTCTAAGTATGGTACGAAGCGTCCTAAGTCTTAGTTTGTGTTTAAAATTTAACATTTGAAAAAGGTGTAATAATGTCTAGAAGAAATAGAGCTCCTAAAAGAGATATTTTACCTGATCCTAAGTATAAGAGTCAGGTAGTTGCTAAGTTTGTAAACCATATCATGCTAGATGGTAAAAAATCAGTAGCAGAAAAAATTGTATATGGTGCATTTGATAGAATCAAAGCAAAAGATGCTTCAGCTAATGAAGTTGAAGTTTTTGAGAACGCATTAGAAAGCGTTAGCCCAATGGTTGAGGTTAAGTCTCGTCGTGTTGGTGGTGCTACATATCAAGTTCCTGTAGAAGTTAGGCCAGAGCGTCGTCAAACTTTAGGTATGAGATGGATAATCGATGCTGCACGTAAGAGAAAAGAAAATACTATGGGTGATAGAGTTGCTGCGGAAATTCTAGAAGCTGTAGAAGGTAGAGGTGCCGCTGTCAAGAAAAGAGAAGATACTCATAAGATGGCTGAAGCTAACAAAGCATTTGCTCACTTTAGATGGTAATAGGAGAATAGAAAATGCCTCGTAAAACAGCTTTAGAAAAATATAGAAATATTGGTATCTGTGCTCACGTTGATGCAGGTAAAACAACTACTACAGAGCGTATCTTATTTTATACTGGTCTTTCTCACAAGATCGGTGAGGTGCATGATGGTGCTGCTACTATGGATTGGATGGAGCAAGAGCAAGAAAGAGGTATTACAATTACTTCTGCTGCGACAACTACTTTCTGGTCTGGTATGGATCAGCAGTTCCCTGAGCATCGTGTAAACATTATTGATACTCCAGGTCATGTTGACTTTACAATTGAGGTTGAGCGTTCTCTGCGTGTACTAGATGGTGCTGTTGTTGTATTTTGTGGTTCATCAGGTGTTGAGCCTCAGTCAGAGACTGTATGGCGTCAAGCTAACAAATATGGTGTTCCAAGAATCGTATTTGTAAATAAAATGGATAGATCTGGTGCTGATTTTGAAAGAGTTTGTGGTCAGATTAAAACAAGATTGAAAGCAAATGTTGTTCCTGTTCAATTAAACATTGGTGCAGAAGAAGATTTTAAAGGCGTTGTAGATCTTGTTAAGATGAAAGCTATTATGTGGAATGAAGAAGACATGGGTCTAACTTATGATCTTGTGGATATTCCAGCTGAGCTTCAAGATAGAGCTGAAGAGCTGCGTATGGAGATGATTGAGGCTGCGGCTGAATCTTCAGAAGAGCTTATGGAGAAGTATCTTGAAGAAGGTGAGCTTTCGGAAGAAGAAATTCATGAAGGTCTTCGTGCTAGAGTGCTTAATAACGAAATCGTACTTGCATTTTGTGGTTCAGCATTTAAAAACAAGGGTGTTCAGGCTGTTCTTGATGGAGTTATTCGTTACTTACCGGCTCCAAACCAAGTTGCTGCTATTAAATGTGAAACAGAGGATGGTGAGCCAGCTTCTCGTCCTTCATCTGATGATGAGCCATTTGCAGCTCTTGCATTTAAGTTAGCTACTGACCCGTTTGTTGGTAACTTAACGTTCATCCGTGTTTATTCAGGTGTACTTAAGTCTGGAGATGCTGTTTATAATCCTGTTAAAGGTAAGAAAGAGCGAGTAGGTCGTATCGTACAGATGCACTCTAATAAGCGTGAAGAGATCAAAGAAGTGCGTGCTGGTGATATCGCTGCATGTATTGGTCTTAAAGATGTTACTACTGGTGATACTCTTTGTGATCAGGATGATGTTGTTATCTTAGAGAGAATGGAATTCCCTGAGCCAGTAATTTCAGTTGCTGTTGAGCCAAAAACTAAAGCAGACCAAGAAAAAATGTCTATAGCTTTAGGTAAGCTAGCTGCTGAAGATCCATCTTTCAGAGTTAAAACTGATGAAGAATCAGGTCAAACAATTATTTCTGGTATGGGTGAGCTTCACTTGGATATTATTGTTGATCGTATGAAGCGTGAGTTTAAAGTTGAAGCTAATGTTGGTAATCCACAAGTTGCTTATAGAGAGACTATTCGTGGCACTGTAGATCAAGATAGTAAATTTGTGCGTCAATCTGGTGGCCGTGGTCAGTATGGTCACGTTGTTGTTAAGTTTGAGCCGTTAGCTGTTGAAACTAATGATGAAGGCGAAGAGAAAACATTTGAGTTCGTTGATGAGATCGTTGGTGGTGTGGTACCAAAAGAATACATCAGTTCAGTTGCTAAAGGTATCGAAGAGCAAATGCAAAACGGTGTTTTAGCTGGTTATCCAATGATTGGTGTTAAAGCTACTTTATTTGATGGCTCTTACCATGATGTTGACTCATCTGAGATGGCGTTCAAGATTGCTGCTTCTATGGCTCTTAAAGAAGGTGCTAAAAAAGCAAATGCATGTATACTTGAGCCAATCATGAAAGTTGAAGTTGTGACTCCTGAAGATTATCTTGGTGATGTTATGGGTGACCTTAACAGAAGAAGAGGTATCATCGAAGGTATGGATGAGAATCCAAGTGGTAGAGTAATTAATGCTCTAGTTCCTCTTTCAGAAATGTTTGGTTATGCTACGAATGTTCGTTCTATGAGCCAAGGTAGAGCGTCTTTCTCTATGGAGTTTAAAAAATACTCTGAAGTACCAAGTAACATAGCTGATGAAATCATCAAATCACGTAACTCATAATAAAAGGATATAATTAAAATGGCTATAAATAATCAACGTATTAGAATTAGATTAAAAGCCTTTGATCATAAGCTTATCGATGTTTCAACTCAAGAAATCGTTGATACTGCTAAGAAAACAGGGGCTCAGGTTAAAGGACCTATTCCTTTACCAGTACGTAAAGAGAAGTTCACAATTCTTATTTCTCCGCACGTAAATAAAAAGGCAAGAGATCAATATGAGATCAGAACTCACAAGAGATTGATCGATATTGTTGAGCCTACAGATAAAACTGTAGATGCTTTAATGAAACTAGATTTAGCATCAGGTGTTGATGTTCAGATCAGTTTAAGCTAATATATACGTTACTTTTTTGAAAAACTCAAAAAATGTAATCAAATTAGGTCTCTGTGGTCAATCGTAATCACAGGGTTAATATAATAATAATAGAGGATTAAATAATGTCTTTAGGATTAGTTGGTCGCAAATGTGGTATGACTCGTATTTTTACTGAAGATGGTGTTTCTATTCCTGTTACTGTAGTTCAAGTTGAGCCTAACAAGGTTACTCAAGTTAAAACTACTGAAACAGATGGATATAATGCTATACAAGTAACTACTGGTTTCAAGAAGCGTTCTAATGTAAACAAACCTGCAGCTGGTCACTATGCGAAAGCTGGTGTTGAGCCTGGTAGAGGATTGTGGGAATTCGCTATAGATAATGCTGCTGAATATGAAGTTGGTTCATCTGTTGAAGCTACTATATTCGAAGCTGGTCAAAAAGTGGATGTAAGAGGTGTATCTAAAGGTAAAGGTTTCCAAGGTGGCGTTAAGCGTCATAACTTTGCTATGCAAGATGCAACTCACGGTAACTCAGTTTCTCATAGAGCTCACGGTTCTACTGGTCAAAACCAAACTCCAGGTAGAGTGTTCAAGAATAAGAAGATGGCTGGTCATATGGGTAGCGAGAATGTTACTATTCAGTCTCTTGAGGTTGTGAGAGTGGACGCGGAAAATGGTTTATTGCTTTTAAAAGGTGGTATTCCAGGTTCAGTTGGTGGCAATATCGTTGTTACTCCAGCTGTTAAAAGTTAGTAGATAAATATTAAATACCGGAGATTGTTGTGGACTTAAATATGAAATCTTTAGCTGGTGCAGAGGCTGGTGTAGTAGATGTTGCAGAAGGTGTTTTTGCAGCAGACTATAACGAAGCTCTGATCCACCAGGTTGTTGTTGCTTATATGGCAGGTGCTCGTCAAGGTACAAAAGCTCAAAAAACTAGATCAGAAGTATCTGGTGGTGGAGCTAAGCCTTGGAGACAAAAAGGTACAGGTAGAGCAAGAGCGGGTACTATCCGTTCTCCTATCTTCAGAAAAGGTGGCGTAACATTTGCTGCTAAGCCTAAAAGTTATAAGCAAAAAGTTAATCGTAAAATGTATTCAGGAGCTATCAAGTCAATACTATCTGAGTTAGTAAGATCAGGTAGAATGACTGTAGTTGAAGAATTGAAATTAGAAACTCCAAAGACAAAAGAGTTTAAATCAGTAGTTGATTCTTTAGGAGTTAATGATGTGCTTTTTGTTGTTGGTGTAGAAGAATTTAGTGAGAATGTATACTTATCTTCTAGAAACCTTAAGAATGTAGCAGTGTGTGATTCTGTGGAAATTAATCCAGTTTCTTTGGTATGCTTTGAGAACATTGTTTTCACTAAGCAAGCTATAAAAGAAATAGAGGAGAAGTTAGTATGAGTTCTCAAGAAAAATTATTAAAAACTGTAATAAGACCTCATGTTTCTGATAAAACTTATGGTCTTTCAGATGCAAACTCAACAATCGTGTTTCAAGTTGCAAGATTTGCAAGCAAGCTAGATGTAAAAAATGCTGTTGAACAGCTTTTTGAAGTTAAAGTTGAGTCTGTGAATATCCTTAATGTTAAGGGTAAGGCGCGTAGATTTGGTCGTGTTGAAGGTAAAACAAAAGCTTGGAAAAAAGCTTATGTGAAGCTTGCTGAAGGACATGATATCAATTTTGTTGGTGCAGAGTAATTATAAAGAAGGTTTATAATCATGATTGAAATAAAAAAAGCTAAACCTACTTCACCTGGCCGTCGCCACGTAGTGAGCGTAAAGAATACAGAATTACATACAGGTAAGCCATTCAAAGGTTTGGTAGAAGCTAAAAGTAAAAAAGCTGGTAGAAATAATACTGGTAGAATTACAGTACGTCATCACGGTGGCGGACACAAGCAACACTATCGTATAGTTGATTTCAAAAGAAATAAAGACGATATCACTGCTAGGGTTGAGAGAATCGAGTACGATCCTAACCGTAGTGCAAACATTGCTTTAGTTTTATATGCTGATGGTGAAAGAAGATACATCATTGCTCCTAAAGGGCTAAAGAAAGATATGTCTGTAGTTTCTGGTGAAAGAGTTGATATTGCTGTTGGTAACTGTATGCCACTTAGAAATATTCCTCTAGGTACAGTTATTCACAATATCGAAATGAAGCCGAAAAAAGGTGCGCAAATGATCAGAAGTGCTGGTACTTTTGCTCAGTTGGTTGGTAAGGATAATGCATATGCGATTATTCGTCTAAGATCAGGTGAGATGAGAAGAGTGCTTTTAGATTGTAGAGCGGTTATAGGTGTGGTATCTAATTCTGAGCATAACTTAAAATCTTTAGGTAAAGCTGGTGCTAAGCGCTGGAGAGGTGTAAGACCTACAGTTAGAGGTGTTGCAATGAACCCAGTAGATCACCCACATGGTGGTGGTGAAGGTAAAACTTCAGGTGGTAGACATCCTGTGTCTCCTTGGGGTATGCCTACTAAAGGTTATAAGACGCGTAAAAATAAGCGTTCTAATAAGTTGATTGTTCAAAAACGTAAGTAATTAGGGAGAAGGTTGTGCCTCGTTCATTAAAAAAAGGACCTTTTGTAGATCATCATCTTTTAAAGAAGGTTTTTGAAGCGCAAGAAAGTAATTCTAAAAAGCCAATCAAAACATGGTCAAGAAGATCATTGATTGTGCCAGATATGATAGGTTTAACTATAGCTGTACATAACGGTCAGCAGCACGTGCCTGTTCTTATGACTGAAGAAATGGTTGGTCATAAGTTAGGAGAGTTTGCAGTAACTCGTAACTATCGTGGTCATGCAGCTGATAAAAAAGCTAAGAAGAAATAGTTGGGGTTATATACATGGAAGTACAAGCTAAATTAAAATTTGCAAGAATCTCAGCGCAAAAATGTAGATTAGTTGCTGATCAAATCAGGGGACTACCTGTAGAGAAAGCTATTAATCTTTTGACTTTTAGTAACAAAAAAGCAGCAGTTCTAATCAAAGATGTTTTAAACTCTGCTGTTGCAAATGCTGAGCATAATGACGGTATGGATGTTGATTCTTTATTTGTTTCAACAGTATTCGTTGATGAAGGTCCTACTATGAAGCGTTTTGAAGCTAGAGCAAAAGGTCGTGGTAATCGTATTTTAAAAAGAACTTCACATATCACTGTGAAAGTTGCTGAGAAAAATTAAGAGGTGTAGTAAAAATGGGTCAAAAAGTAAATCCTAATGGAATTCGATTAGGCATAGTAAAAGAGCATAACTCAACTTGGTATGCTGACTCTTCTGACTACGCTACTAAGCTTAATGAAGATATTAAGGTTAGAGAGTTTTTGCACAAAAAACTTGCTTCAGCAGCAGTTAGTAAGATTCAGATTGAGAGACCTGCTCAAAATGCTAAGATTACAATTCATACAGCAAGACCTGGTATTGTAATTGGTAAGAAAGGTGAAGATGTTGAAAAGCTTCGTTCAGAAGTTAATAAGTTGATGGGTATTCCTGTTCAGATCAACATTGAAGAAGTTCGTAAGCCTGAAATAGATGCTAAGCTAGTAGCTGATAGCGTTGCTCAACAATTAGAAAAAAGAGTAATGTTCAGAAGAGCTATGAAAAAAGCTATGCAAGGTGCTATGAAGTCAGGTGCTAAGGGTATCAAGATCATGGTAAGTGGTCGTTTAGGTGGTGCTGAGATCGCACGTTCTGAGTGGGCTAGAGATGGTAGAGTTCCTCTTCAAACATTCAGAGCTGATGTGGATTATTCTACAGCAAAAGCTTTAACTACTTATGGTATTATCGGTGTTAAAGTTTGGATCTATAAAGGTGAAATCCTTCCTGGTCAAACGAATCAGAAAAATAATAAAAAAGGAGCTAGATAATGCTACAGCCTAAGCGTACAAAGTTTCGTAAACAGCAGAAGATGCGTAATAGAGGCTTAGCTCACAGAGGTAATAAAGTAAGCTTTGGTGAGTTTGGTCTTCAAGCAACATCTAGAGGCAGAATCACTGCTAGACAAATAGAAGCAGGAAGAAGAGCTATCAACCGTCACATCAAGCGTGGTGGTAAAGTTTGGATAAGAATCTTCCCAGACAAACCTATTACAGAAAAGCCTCTTGAAGTTCGTATGGGTAAAGGTAAAGGTTCAGTTGAATATTGGGTTGCTCAAATTCAACCAGGACGTGTACTATATGAAATTACTGGTGTTAAAGAAGAGTTAGCGCGTGAAGCTTTTGCAAGAGCAGCAGCTAAAATGCCAGTGCAGACAACTTTTGTTGAAAAGCAGGTGATGTAATGAAAAGAAATGATACTTTAAAAGATTATAGAGGTAAAAGTATTGACCAATTGCAAGAAGCGAAAATTGAGTTATTGCAACAATTATTTTCTCTTCGTATGCAAAAGGGTACTGGGCAATTAAAAAAGAATCACTTATTCAAAAGTGCTAAAAGAGATATTGCTCGTATAAATACAATAATATCAGAAAAGAATAAATAGGTGCCGTTAAAGATGAGCGATAAAATTAGATTGTTAGAAGGTAAAGTTTCTAGCGTTGCTATGGATAAAACTGTAGTAGTAAGAGCTGAAAGATACGTTAAGCACCCTTTATATGGTAAGTTCGTTAAGAAAACTACTAAGTATTATGTTCATGATGAAAAGAATGAATGTAAGCAGGGCGATGTTATCAAGTTCAAAGAAACTAAGCCATATTCAAAAACTAAGAAGTGGTGTTTAGTAGATATTATCCATAGAGAAAAATAATAAATTTGATTTTATTTTTGTTTATTGGTATATTTATCGGACTGCAAAAATGCACAAGCAGTCTTATCTAATAATAAATAAGGGTTATTTGTATGATTCAAATGCAAACAGAACTCCAAGTTGCTGATAACAGTGGCGCTAAGAGAGTTGAGTGTATAAAAGTTTTGGGTGGCTCTCATCGCAGATATGCATCTATTGGTGATGTGATTAAAGTAACTGTGAAAGAAGCTGCTCCAAGAGGTAAAGCTAAAAAAGGATCTGTATATAATGCTGTAGTTGTGAGAACAGCTAAAGGTGTGCGCAGAAAAGATGGTTCTAAAGTTCGTTTTGACGGCAATGCTGCCGTGCTACTAAATGCTAACGGGCAACCAATGGGAACTCGTATCTTTGGCCCTGTAACTAGGGAACTTCGTACTGAGAAGTTTATGAAGATCGTATCTTTAGCACCAGAAGTATTATAGTTATTTATTGAGGTGTAAGTAATGAATAGATTAAAAAAAGGTGATGATGTAATCGTTATCGCTGGTAAAGACAAAGGTCGCAGAGGCGTTGTTAAGTCATTCGCTAAAGGTGGTTCTTTGGTTTTAGTGGAAGGTATTAATGTTGTTAAGAAACACGTTAAGCCTAACCCAAATAGAGGTGTTGAAGGTGGAGTTGTTGAAAAAGAACTTCCAGTAGATGCTTCTAACGTTGCTATCTTTAACCCAGCTACTGAAAAAGCTGATAGAGTGGGTTATAAGTTTGTTGATGAGAAAAAGGTTCGCTACTTTAAATCAAATGGCGAGCTTGTAGACTTATAGGACTAAGTTTTATGGCAAGATTAAAGGATCATTATCAAAAAGAGCTTGTTGCTAAGTTAAGAGATGAGCTTAATGTAGATAATATAATGGAAGTACCTTCTATTGAGAAAATTACTCTTAATATGGGTGTTGGTGATGCTGCAAAAGACAAAAAAATCATGACTTTTGCATTAAATGATTTGACAGCTATTGCTGGTCAAAAGCCTGTTGTTACTAAGTCTAAAAAATCAATTGCTGGTTTTAAAATCCGTGATGGATGGCCAATCGGTTGTAAAGTTACTTTACGTGGTGAGCGTATGTACGAATTTTTAGATAGACTTATAACAATTGCTATTCCTAGAATTAGAGATTTTAGGGGTTTAAGTGCTAAGTCTTTTGATGGTAGAGGAAACTATAGCTTAGGTATGAGAGAGCAAATTTCTTTCCCTGAGATTGATTATGATAAAGTTGACTCAATCAGAGGCTTAGATATTTCGATAACTACTACAGCTAAAAATGATGACCAAGGAAAAGCTTTACTTAAAGCATTCGGTTTTCCTTTTAAGTCTTAATCTAAATTGGGGTTTTAAATGGCGAAAAAAGCAATGATTCAGAGAGAATTAAAGAGAGAAAAATTAGTAGCTAAATATGCTCAAAAAAGAGCTGAGCTTAAAGCTATTATTCTTGATGTAAATTCTACTGAAGAACAAGTATGGGAAGCTCAAATTAAACTGCAAAAACTACCAGTAAACTCTTCAGCTTCTAGAGTACAAAGAAGATGTAAAGTAACAGGTAGACCACATGCTGTATACAGAAAATTTGGCTTATGTCGTAATAAGCTTAGAGAGTATGCAATGGCAGGAGATGTTCCTGGTTTGAAGAAAGCTAGTTGGTAATAAGGAATTTTAAGTTATGAGTATGCAAGATCCTATCGCGGATATGTTTACAAGAATCAGAAATGGTCTTTCTTCTGAAAAAGAAGCTGTTTCTGTACCATTTTCAAAGATGAAGATGGAAATCGCAAACTTCTTAGTTAAAGAAGGCTATGTTAAAAGCTGTACTAAAGGTACAACTGCTGCTGGTCATCCTTCTATAGAAATTGAGCTTAAGTATCATGCTGGTACTCCTGTGATCGAAATGATCAAAAGAGTTTCTAGACCAAGTTTGAGAATATATAAGTCTCACGAAGAGCTACCTAAAGTATATGGTGGTTTTGGTGTTGCTATTATTTCTACTTCTAAAGGTTTAGTAAGTGATAGAAAAGCAAGAGCTCTTGGTGTTGGTGGCGAAGTAATTGGCTACGTAGCTTAAGTTAGCAAGGAGATTTGATATGTCAAGAATAGGTAAAAAACCTGTTGCTATCCCAAGTGGTGTTACAATCAACGTTGCTGCTGGCAATCAGGTAGAAGTTAAAGGAGCTAAAGCTACTTTAAACAAAACTTTTTCTACTGATGTGACTTTTAATGTTGCAGATAATGAAGCAACAGTTACACCTAACAATAATAGTAAAAATGCAGTTGCTCAATCTGGTACTGCAAGAGCTATCCTAAACAACATGGTTGAAGGTGTAAGCAAAGGTTTTGAAAGAAAGCTAAAAATTATAGGTGTAGGTTACCGTGCTAAAGCTCAAGGTAGTGAATTAAATCTTACATTAGGTTTTTCTCACCCAGTTGTTTATGCTTTACCACAAGGTGTAACTGCAGAAACTCCAGCTCCTACAGAAATCGTTCTTAAAAGTGCTGATAAAGAGCTTTTAGGTAAAGTAGCAGCTGAAATTAGAGACTATAGAAAGCCTGAGCCTTATAAAGGTAAAGGTGTTCGTTATGAAAACGAATATGTAGCTAAGAAAGAAGCTAAGAAGAAGTAGGTAGTAAAGGATAGTATTATTATGGATAAAAAAACTGCTCGTTTAAATCGTAGTAAGCGTACTAGAATTAAACTAAGAGAACTAGGGCATACTAGACTTTGTGTTTATAGAACACCTAAGCATGTATATGCTCAAGTAATTTCTGGTGATGGTTCTACTGTATTAGCTTCTGCGTCTACTGTAGAGAAAGATGTTAAAGCAAAATGTAAATATACTGGTAATGTTGAGTCTGCTGCAATCGTTGGCGAAGTTATTGCTAATAGATGTAAAGACAAAGGTATCGAGCAAGTTGCTTTTGATAGATCTGGATATAAGTATCATGGACGTGTTAAAGCTTTAGCAGAAGCTGCTAGAGAGCATGGTCTACAGTTTTAATAAATAAAATATGGATGATTATTCATTATGTCTAATGAAGTAAAAAAGAACGAAGAGCTGATTGAAAAGTTAGTTAGTGTTAAAAGACACTCTAAGACAGTTAAAGGTGGTAGAATCATGAGCTTTGCCGCACTAACTGTTGTAGGTGACGGTAAAGGTAAAATTGGTGTAGGTAGAGGTAAATCAAGAGAAGTGCCTGTTGCTATCCAAAAAGCTATGGAAAACGCTAAGAAAAACATGGTATCAGTGAATCTAAATAACGATACGTTATGGTATGCTACTATGGCTAACCATGGTGCTTCAAAAGTGTATATGCAGCCTGCATCTGCTGGTACTGGTATTATTGCTGGTGGTGCTATGCGTTCTGTGTTTGAAGCTGTTGGTGTTCATAACGTTTTAGCAAAAACATATGGTTCAACAAATCCTGTAAACGTTGTTAGAGCAACAATATCAGGTTTGGCGAAAATTAAATCACCAGAACAGATCGCTGATAAAAGAGGTCTATCTGTTGAAGAGATTCAGGGGTAATCAAAATGAGCGAAGCTAAAACATTTAAAGTTACTTTAGTAAAAAGCCTAATTGGTCGTAAGCAAAATCATATAGCGTCAGCTAGAGGTCTAGGCTTAAGAAAGATCAACCACACAGTTGAAGTATTAGATACTCCAGAGAATCGTGGCATGGCTAATAAAATATATTATATGGTTAAGATAGAGGGGTAGTATCAAATGAAATTAAATACAATTGCTCCTGCTGCTGGCTCAAAAAGCGCTCCAAAAAGGCTTGGTCGTGGTATAGGAAGTGGTTTAGGTAAAACTTCTGGTAAGGGTCACAAAGGTCAAAAAGCACGTTCAGGTGGTTACCATAAGGTAGGTTTTGAAGGTGGTCAAATGCCTTTACAAAGAAGACTACCAAAATTTGGTTTCACTTCTGCGCCTAAAAGATTTGTTGCTGAGATCAGACTTCATGAGTTAAATCATGTAGCTGCTGATGAAGTAACTTTAGATACTTTAAAAGATCTTGGTCTTATTAGAAAAGATATTAAAACAGCAAAAGTAATAGCTTCTGGAGAAATCCAAAAAGCTGTTAACCTTAAAGGTATAGCTTGCACTAAAGGTGCTAAAGAAGCTATCGAAAAAGCTGGTGGTAAAGTAGAGTAAGATTAAAGATATGTCAAAGTTTAATAGTGCTTCTGGTACAACAGGCGAATTAAAATCAAGACTAATTTTTGTAGTTATTGCTATATTAGTATTCAGATTAGGTGTATATATTCCTATACCTAATATTGATCCTACAAAATTGGTTCAAATTATTTCAAATCAACACTCATCAACAAGTGGTTTGATGAGCATGTTTAATATGTTCTCTGGTGGCGCTCTTACTCAAATGAGTATCTTTGCTTTGGGTGTAATGCCTTATATTTCTGCATCGATTGTTTTTCAAATGTTATCAGCTGTATATCCTAAATTTATAGAGCTGAAAAAAGAAGGCGAATCTGGTCAGAAGAAAATCACTCAGTATACAAGATATTTTACTCTTGCTTTAGCTGTAGTGCAATCATTTGGTATTGTTGCATTTGTTCTGCATCAAGATGGTTTGGTAACAACAAATAATATGCCGTTATTTTATTTAACAACTATTGTTTCAGTTACTACTGGTAGTATGTTTTTGATGTGGTTAGGTGAGCAGATCACGGAAAGAGGTGTGGGAAATGGTATTTCACTACTAATTTTTTCGGGTATTATTGCAAATCTTCCATTTGAAATTTCAAATACTCTATCTCAGGCAAATCAACATGTAATATCATATTTATCTGTCTGGGTTCTTTTAATACTTCTTTTGTTAGTAATAGCATTTGTAGTATTTATGGAAAGTGCTCAGAGAAAAATTACTGTGAATTATGCAAAAAGACAGCAGGGCAGAAAAATGTTTGCTGCTCAGACAAGTCATTTGCCATTGAAGCTAAATATGGCTGGTGTAATCCCAGCGATTTTTGCTTCATCTATACTTATGGTTCCAGGTGTTTTAATTGGTTGGTTATCTAACTATAATTCACTAGGCTGGTTAGCTGATGTTGCTGAGATGCTACAACCAGGTAGTATAGTTTATACAGTAGTATTTGCTGCGACTATTATATTTTTCTGTTTCTTTTATACTTCATTAGTATTTAATCCAAAAGAAACGGCAGATAACTTAAAGAAATCTGGCGCTTATATTTCGGGTGTAAGACCTGGTGAGCAAACAGCTAAGTATATAGATGCAGTTATGACAAGATTGACTTTAGTTGGTTCATTATATATTACAGCTATATGTTTGTTACCGATATTTGTAGTGAAATTCTTTGCACAAGGTTTATCATTTACATTCGGTGGAACATCTTTACTAATTGTTGTAGTTGTGATGATGGACTTTATGGCTCAAGTTAGATCACATATGATGTCAACACAATATGATTCTTTACTGAAAAAAGCAAATCTTAGCGGTAAGAGAAAATAGAGAAATATTTTTTGGAGAAATATAATGAAAGTTAGAGCTTCAGTTAAAAAAATGTGTAGAAACTGTAAAGTTATCAAGCGTAACAGAGTTGTTCGTGTGATATGTACAGACCCTAGACATAAGCAAAGACAAGGTTAATCAGTCAAGCAAATTAAATAAAGCTTGATTATTTGTTTTTAAAAAGTTATCCTAGCAAGTTACTAATTGCTTTGATAGCAAATAAATTAAGAATAATTATTTAGGAGTGAATTAGATGGCTCGTATAGCTGGTGTTAATATTCCTGTTCATAAACATGCAGTAATAGGATTAACTTCAATTTATGGAATAGGTAAGACAAGAGCACAACAAATATGTGAATCTTGCAAACTAGATCCAACTGTTAAAATCAAAGAATTAACAGATGAGCAAGTTGAAGCCTTAAGAACAGAGGTTGCTAAATATACTGTAGAAGGTGACCTGCGTCGTGAAGTTTCTATGGACATAAAAAGACTTATGGACTTAGGTTGCTTCAGAGGTAGAAGACATCGTCGTAGCCTTCCTGTAAGAGGGCAAAGAACGAAGACTAATGCTCGTACTCGTAAGGGTCCAAGAAAGCCAATCAAGGCGTAATACAATTATAACTATAAAGATTAAAGGGTAGATTATATGGCTAAGTCTGTTAGATCATCAAAGAAAAAAGTAAAAAGAGTAGTTACTGATGCAGTTGCTCATATTTACTCATCTTTTAATAACACTATAGTAACTATCACAGATAGACAAGGTAATGCTTTATCTTGGGCTACTTCTGGTGGTAGTGGCTTTAGAGGTTCAAGAAAAAGTACACCTTTCGCTGCTCAGGTTGCAGCAGAAAGAGCAGCTGATATGGCTCTAGAATATGGTGTTAAAAATGTAGATGTTTTAGTAAAAGGACCAGGTTCAGGTAGAGATTCAGCTGTTAGAGCTTTAAATGCTAAGAACCTAAAAGTATCAAGTATAACAGATGTGACTCCATTACCTCATAATGGTTGTCGTCCTCCTAAGAAACGTCGTGTTTAATATTTTAAAGGGAAATAAATAATGGCTAGATATCTAGGACCAAAGTGTAAACTTTCTAGAAGAGAAGGTACTGACTTATTTTTGAAAAGTGGCGTAAAAGCTAACGACGAAAAATGTAAAATGAATACTGCACCAGGTCAACATGGAGTAAGAAGAGCGCGTCTTTCTGACTATGGTTTACAGTTAAGAGAAAAGCAAAAAGTTCGTCGTATGTACGGTGTTTTGGAAGGTCAGTTCAAAAAATACTATCTTGAAGCTAATAGAAGAAAAGGTAACACAGGTGCTACTTTATTAGAAATATTAGAATCAAGATTAGACAATGTTGTTTATAGAATGGGCTTTGCTGCTACTCGTGCAGAAGCTAGACAACTTGTTGTTCATAAAGGTATAGTTCTTAATGGACATACTTGTAACGTACCATCTGCTCAAGTTAAAGCTGGTGATATAGTTGCAGTAAGAGAGAAAGCTAAAAAACAATTAAGAATTCAAAATGCTGTTGAGCTTGCTAAAAGTAGAAAAGAACTTTCTTGGATCGATGTAAACACTGATTCATTAGAAGGTACTATGAAGGCTTCTCCAGACAGATCTGAGTTATCATCAGACATAAATGAACAATTAATCATCGAGCTTTACTCTAAGTAATAAATAATATTTTATTATCTTTAGTGGCTCTTTATGGCCTTTATTTCAAGGAGATTTTTTAGTGAGTAATAATAATTCAAACCAAGAATTTTTACCTAATATACAGCTTAAAGATGATTTAGGTGCTTTAGGATATAAAGTACAGCTTTCTCCTGTAGAAAAAGGTATGGCTCATATCCTTGGCAACTCTATTAGAAGGGTTTTATTATCTTCTCTTCCTGGTGCATCTATTATTAAAGTAAATATTAAAGATGTATTGCATGAGTATTCTGCTTTAGAAGATGTCAAAGAAGATGTTGTCGAAATCGTTTCTAACTTAAAGAAAGTAGCAATCAAACTTGACAGTGGCATTGAAAATGTCGAATTAGAGTTATCTGTTAATAAAACAGGTGTTGTTACAGCTGGTGACTTTAAGACAACTCAAGGTGTAGAGATTATAAATAAAGATCAACCTATAGCTACTTTGACAAATCAAAGAGAGTTTAGTCTAGTTGCAACAGTTGATTATGGCAGAAATGTTGGAATACTTTCAGCTGTACCAATTGAACTAGATAGAGTTGGTGATATAGCTGTTGATGCAGACTATAATCCAATCAAAAGAGTTGCATTTGAAGTAATTAATAATGGTGATAGTGATGTTTTAGAAGTATTTTTGAAAACAAATGGTACTGTAGAACCACTAGCAGCTGTTACAAAAGCTTTAGAATATTTTTGTGAGCAAATGTCAGTTTTTGTATCTCTTAAAGTACCTAGTAATGGTAAAACTGGAGATGCTTTATTAGATTCTAATATTGATCCTATACTTCTTAAACCAATTGATGACTTAGAGCTGACTGTAAGATCATCTAACTGTTTAAGAGCTGAGAATGTCAAGTATCTTGGTGATCTTGTTCAATATAGTGAATCTAAACTTATGAAGATACCTAATTTAGGTAAAAAATCTCTAAATGAGATTAAGCAAATATTGATAGACAACAACTTATCTCTAGGTGTTCAGATTGATAACTTTAGAGAGTTAGTTGAAGGAAAATAAATTAATAATATAGTAATCATATAATATTAACTATAAAGGAGTAATTACTATGAGACATCATAAGCAAGGTAGAAAATTTGGTAGAACTAGTAGTCATAGAAAAGCTATGTTTAAAAACATGTCAGCTTCTTTGATCAATCACGAGCTTATCAAAACTACTTTACCAAAAGCTAAAGAGTTAAGAACTATCGTTGAGCCTTTAGTTACTTTAGCTAAAAGAGAATTTAAATTAAGAAACGAGTTAGATGTTAATTCTAATGAGTTCAAAGCACAATCAGTTGCTTTAAGAAGACAAGCTTTTGATTTCTTAAGAAACAAAGCAGCTGTAACTAAGCTTTTTGAAGAGTTTGGTGCGCGTTATGCAGAAAGAGCTGGTGGTTACACTAGAATCCTTAAGTGTGGTTACAGATTTGGTGATAAAGCTCCTATGGCTTTCATCGAGTTAGTAGACAGACCTGAAGTAGACGAAGCTGCTGACGAAGAATAATTTCTCTTTTTATCTTAAAAATTCTTATCCAAAAAAATATCTAAGTTTTTATTCGTATAAATTAAAGAACATTTGATAAAATTACTTTATAAGTTTTTTTATTATTTAATTTATTTATATGGATCAGAAACTTTATCAGTGTGTAATTATTATATTGGTTATTATCAACTCTATAACCTTAATAGCACAAGTTGATTATGGAAATATAGACTATCTTAACTATATTAATATTATTTTTTCAGCGATCTTTTCTATTGAGTATATTGTTCGATTTATTATATCTTCTAGAAAAATAGTGTTTGTTTTTAAGTTTTATAACGTTATCGATTTTATAGCTATTTTTGTGCCATTGATACTTGCTCTTTTTGGTGTAAATTCTCATGAGTTAATTGTGCTTAGATTGTTACGTATATTCAAAATATTTCAAAACTCAACAATTATGAATAGGTTGATTAATGTATTTAAGAAAATTTATCGTGAGCTTTTAGTATCGTATTGCTTAATCTTTGTAATATTAATAATATCATGTGTAATGATGTTTTACGCGGAGCATGACACACAACCACAAGTATTTTCAACTATATCAAAGACATTATGGTGGGGTGTGACAACTCTAACAACTGTAGGATATGGTGATATGTATCCAGTAACTTTGGCTGGTAGGCTAATAGCAGCTGTTCTTTCTATGCTTGGTATAGGAGTTTTTGCCATCCCTAGTGGTTTAATAGGAGGTGCTTTTATTGAAGAAATGCGACAAGAACGAGAACAAGCTGCTAAAAATGATAAGAATTCTTCGACAGATTAGCCTTTAAAAGTGTAATTAGTATAAAAATTTCTTGAAAAAATAATAATAACTCTCATATATACACTGTCATATATTTTATTTAAATGAATATAACAAAAGAGGGTTATATAAAATGTCAGAAAAAAAATATACTTTTGAAACTGAGGTAGATAAATTACTTCACCTTGTAATTCATTCGCTATATTCAAATCGTGAAATTTTCCTAAGAGAACTTGTATCTAACAGTTCTGATGCAATTGAGAAGCTAAGGTATGAAAGTATCTCAAATGCTGAGTTAAGCGAAGGTGATGCAGATTATGCAATAAAAGTAGACTTTGATAAAGATGCTAAGACTATTACAGTTAGTGATAATGGTATTGGTATGACAGAGGAAGAGGTTATTGAGAATCTTGGAACTATTGCAAAGTCTGGCACTAAGAAATTCTTAGAGAATTTGACAGGTGATAAGAGTAAAGATAATGAACTTATCGGTCAATTTGGAGTTGGTTTTTATTCATCATTTATCGTTGCTGATAAAGTTACGGTTAGAACTAGAAAAGCAGGTCAAGACAAAGCTCAGGCAACTAAGTGGGTTTCTGATGCGAAAAATGGCTTTACAGTAGAAACTATAACTAAAGAAAAGCGTGGTACAGAGATAACTCTTCATATAAAAGAAGATCAGTTGGATCTACTAGAGCATAATTTATTAAAAGGTTTAGTTCATAAATATTCTGATTGTATCAATACTCCTATTCAAATGAGAAAAGTTGAAACTGATGATAAGGGTGAGCAAACAATCAAAGATGAGTATGAAACTGTAAACAATACTAAAGCTATTTGGTTAAGATCGAAAGACGAAGTAACTGATGAAGAATATCAAGAGTTTTATAAGTATATATCTCATGATTTTGCAGATGCTTCAATGTGGATACATAATAAAGTTGAAGGTAACCTTGAGTATAACAGCTTACTATATATCCCAGAGAATAAGCCTTTTGACTTTTGGAATAGGGATAAAGATTATGGTTTATCTTTATATGTGCGTAGAGTATTTATTATGGAGAATAAGGAGTTATTACCTCCATATTTAAGATTTGTTAAAGGTGTAATTGACTCTGCTGACTTACCACTAAACGTATCACGTGAGATATTACAGCATAACAAAGTTATTGATAAAATTAGAAAAGCTACAACTTCTAAGGTTCTTGGTGAACTTAAGAAACTTGCTAATAAAGATGCAGAAAAATATCAAAAATTCTGGGATAATTTTGGTCAAGTACTTAAAGAAGGTATATCTGATGATCACTCAAATAAAGAAAAAATCGCTGGTCTATTAAGATTTGCGACTACTGAAAGTGGTGATTCTAAACAAACAGTTTCTTTAGCTGACTATATTTCGCGTATGAAAGAAGGTCAAGATACTATCTACTATATTACATCTGATAGCCATAAGGCTGCTGCGAATAACCCACAACTTGAAGCGTTCAAGAAAAAAGGTATCGAAGTGGTTCTTATGTCAGATCGTATCGATGAGTGGATGATGTCTACTTTGACTGAGTTTGATGGTAAGCATATGAAGTCTATTATCAAGGGTGATATAGATCTTGATAAGTTTGAGTCAGAAGAAAACAAAGAGAAATTTGAAAAAGAATCTAAAGATTTCAAAAAAATCTTAGAAGAAGTAAAAGAATCTCTAAAAGATAAAGTTGAGGATGTACGTTTATCTAAGCGTCTAACTGATTCTCCAAGCTGTGTGGTTGTAAATGATTATGGTATGAGCTTACACATGCAGAAGATGATGGAAGAGGCTGGACAATCATTTATGCCTGGTATGGGTATGAAGCCTATCTTAGAGCTTAATGCTGAGCATCATTTAGTACAAAAACTAAAAGATGAAGCAGATACTGAAGTGTTCGGTGATATTTCTGAGCTACTTCTTATGCAAGCAATGTTTGTTGAAGGCGCTAAGATAGAGGACCCTATGTCTTTTGTTAAGCTTGTAAATAAATATATCAGATAGTTTTTTCTCTAAATATTTTTTTCTTTTTAAATTTCTCTTTAAACATTAATAAATGAATTGTCCTATCGAGTTATAGAATGGCAGAATTTTATTAAATTATAATGTAAACTTATCAGTATCTACGTATTCAAATTTATGAGTATTTTTCATGAAAATAAATAAGCTATTAGTTAGTGGCGGTGTCCATGGGAATGAATATACCGGTATCTATATAATTAATCGGTTGAAAAAATATCCATTAAAAGCAAGAACATTTGAAATTATACCTTTATTATCAAATCCAGAGGCTTTTAAATTAAGTAAAAGATATAAGGATCAGGATTTAAATCGATCTTTTTCAACTGAGGATTTAAATAATCCTTCACTGAATACTTATGAAGATCAAAGAGCTCGAGAAATTAATCAAACTTATGGATTTAAATCAGATTCTCCCGTTGATTTTCTAGTTGATTTTCATACAACAACTACAAATCTTGGTAAAACAATAATTACTGATGATAGAAGTCCATTAGTTAATAAATTATGTAGATATTTGGTTGAACGAATTGATGGTCTTAGAGTTATCAAACATCAAAGTATCACAGATGTGGCAATTAATAATATTGCACCAATGTCACTAACTATTGAAATTGGAGCTGTGCATACGAGTGTTTATGATACAAAAGCTATTGAAATAACCACCGAAATATTAAACGAAATTATTAAGTTTGTTGAGATGGCAAATTGTGATGATCTACCAGAAATCAAAAATTGTAAAGCTTATGAGCCTGTTAAAGCTATTGCTTTTCCTAGAGATAGTGATGGTAATATTAACGCAGTAATTCATGATAATATTAATGGTAATGATTTTAAGCTAATTAATGAGCAAGATCCAGCTTTTGAATTGATGGATGGCAGTGTTCAATTGTTGAATGAGTTAGGAGAATGGTATCCTATTTTTGTGAATGAGTCGGCATATTATGAAAAAGATATTGCTTTTTACCTGACGCGAGAAATTGATTTTTAATTTAGATATTTTATTCTGTCATAGGATTTCCTGATAACATATACAAAAGAGCTTTTATCATTAGCTTTTAAATTTAGGTGTTTGTCTGTGAAAACTAGAAATAATACTATTTGACTTCTACCACCATTAACTATAAGTAAAGAAACTATTTTAGAAGTGCTACAGATAATAAAATATTTAAGACTGAGGGAATAAAAACTTTTGTATATTCATTTTTAATTTACCGATATTTTGTATTGATAGAGGAGCAACAAAAACTGTATCATCTCCAGCAACTATGCCAATTATTCCAAAGCTATTTTTATTATAATCTAATGTTCTTGCAACTAGTTGGGCCGCTCCTGGCGCTGTATCTATAACAACTACAGCTTCATTGGCACTAACATTAATAACTAAAGATGAAATATTATCAGTCATTATTGGCGGAGCTGGCTCGTTAGGTATTTTATAAACTAGAGTGTTTTTCTCATTTTTGATTTTAATAGCACCTAATTTCTTTAGCATTCTGTTAACTTTAGATTGGCTAGCACTATAACCTAAGTGTTCTAAAGTGTCACATATTTCATTCTGTGAAGAAAATTCTTTGCTAAGAATAAGTTGTCTTAAATCGTTATAAATATCTGACTTGCTCATAATATTTTCCTTAAATAGATAAAGTTTCTATCTAATATATACTTATCATTATTTCTAAATAGTTTTACTAAAAAAATATCAAATTCTAATAATTATTAAAAAAATCAAAAGGTATTATAAACTTTTCAAAAGGATATACCTATAGATTTAATGAAAACATGAACTATTTATTAAGTTTTTCTTTAATAATTATATAAGCATCACGGAAAGATAGTCCTTGCTGAACAAGTTTATAAACTTCTTCAGTAGCATAAAGATCAGAAGTCATTGCTTGATTTAACTCTGTACTATGGATCTTTAGATTCTTTACAGTTGAGTCGAATAATAAAATGGTATCTTCTATTAACTCTATAGCTTGACAGAAAGGCGCTTTTGTTAGCTGATAATCGCGATTATAACCACTAGGTACACCATCAATTATAGAAGTGATCTGTTGAAGATAACCTTGATATAGTTTAGCATTACCTCTCATAATCTCAAATAAGTCATAATTACGCTTTTGTGGCATAATAGATGAGCCAGTAGTATATGAATTATCTAAACTAAAATAATTAAACTCTGACATGGTAAAAAGCATCATGTCATTAGCAAATCTTGAGTAAATGCTCATAGGGTTTGATAGAGTTTGCAAAATTAGCTTTTCAAAATATCCTCTAGAAAAGGCACAATATATAGGATTCTCTTGAGTTCTACTGAAGCTAAGTAGTTCTGTTGTGTAATCTTTATCATGTTTGAAATTATCAATACCGAATCCAGATGCTGATCCTAGAGGATTTTGATTAATAATTTTGCTTGTAGTAGATATTAAAAGTAGAGCATCAGCTAAAGCATCTGCAAACGATCCTAACCATACAGCAACTGTAGTAGGCATAGCTTTTTGCATATGTGTATAGCCAGGCATAGCAGTGTTTATATATTTACTAGATTTAGTTCGTAAAGTATGAATGTTTTCTTGTATAGTTTTCTCTAGTTGCTGTAGCTTATCTTTCATAAAAAGACGTAACATTACTAGAGATTGATCATTTCTACTTCTACCCGTATGTATTTTCTTACCAACATCACCATATTTTTTACACAGATATTGCTCAATTGTAGTATGCCCGTCTTCTTGATCTTGAGTTATTTCAAACTGACCTTTAGCAGCAAGCTCTTTTATCTCACTTAAACCTTTTGTCAGTAGTAAAAGCTCATCTTTAGAAATGATATTCATCTTCAGTAACATTTTTGCATGAGCTAAGCTAGCTTGAATATCATATTTAAGTAATTTTTGATCGAGTATATAATCTTGACCTACAGTGTATTTTTCAACTATAGGTAGAAGTTTATCAGTTTCTGTTTGCCAAAGTTTTTTATTCATATATTTTTATTTCTTATTTTTCATTATTGAATAAGCTGTACGCTGAGCTAAACTATGCAATTCTATAAATCCAGCTGAAGCATTATGGTTAAATAAATCTCCGCCAGCTTCAAAAGTTGCTAATTCTGGTTTGAGCATTGAAAACTGAGATTCTACAGCTACTACCTCTATATTACCTTTATATAGTGATATAGTCACTTTACCGGTTACTTTTTTATTCTGCTCTTCGATAAATGCAAGGATGTTATTCATAACGGGATTGTACCATTCAGCAGCATAAGCAAGGTAAGCCCATTTATTATCCATAAATGTTTTTAGTTCATTTTCTTGACGGGTAGAAACAAGTTGTTCTAGTTTTTTGTGTGCCGCTATTATAATGCTAGCACCTGGATTTTCATAAATACCTCTAACCTTTAGACCAATCAACCTATCTTCAATAAGGTTAAACACGCCAACACCATGCTCACTTCCTATTTTATTGCATTGCATTATTAGCTTGGCTAAAGACATTGATTCGTCATTTAGTTTTACAGGTATGCCTTCGACAAACTCTAGGGTAATGTTTTGTGGTTTATCAAGAGCATTCTCTGGAGTTTTGCACCATTGTAAGATAGCTTCTTTGGGAGCTATGAGGTTAGAGTGTTCTATTTCACCACCTTCTGCAGTATTGCCCCACATATTTTCATCATAAGAGTAGGGTTTACTTTTTTGTTGTTTAACTGGGATGCCATGTTTCTCAGCATATTCTAGCTCTTGTTCTCTTCCCATTCCCCATTCTCTAACAGGGGCTATTGTTTTTATATTATCATCTAATGTTGTTAGATAGCTTTCAAAACGAACTTGATCATTACCCTTACCTGTACAGCCATGAGCAACAACTTGACAGTTATATTTTTTAGCTACCTCAATAGCTATTTCTGAGATAACAATTCTACCTAAAGGAGTAGAAAGAGCATAGCCGCCTTGGTAGTCAGCATTTGCTTTGATAGCTTTGCTTATAACTTCATCTGCAAAACGAGCTTTGGCATCATATACTACGGCATCTATAGCTCCTAGATTGATGGCTTTTTGTTTTATTTGTTCTAAGTTATCAGCTACTTGGCCAATATCTATAGTTAAAGCAACAACCTCAACATCATATTCTTCTTGGATCCATTTAAGCATAACAGATGTATCTAAGCCACCAGAATAAAGTAATAGGCAACGCTTGAAATCTCCCTTCTTTGCTTCATGACTTGCAACTTTTTGATACTTTTTAGACATATGATACCTTTTTTATTATTTTGAATTTTTATTCATTTTATCAGAAGATTTTGTAATCATGAATATTTAATTTTAATTATTTATTAAATGGTTTTATATTAGTATTTATTTGTGGGTTAGTGTTTGTTATTCTGACTTAAAATTTAAATAAAACAAATAATTATTCGAAGTTGTGTTAAGTGATGTAGTAGGGGATTAAAATGATAATATATTTTGAGATTAAAGATTAATTATAACCAATATAGACAGAGATGATTATCATGATTGAACTTAGAATCATAAGGTATAAGTAGAATTTAAAGATAAATTTCAACCACAATCCATAAGGTATTCTTGCAGCTCCTAATACAGCCATTAGAGTTGCAGATGTTGGCATTAAGCAGTGTGTCCAACCATCTCCAAGTTGGAATGCTAAGACTGCTATTTGTCTGCTTATACCAGTTAAATCTGCTAGTGGTGACATAATTGGCATTGTCAAAGCTGCTTGTCCAGATCCAGAAGTTACAAAAAAGTTAAAAATAGACTGAAAGTAAAACATTCCTAGTGCTGAAATATAGTGGTTAGTTCCAGATAGACTCTCTGAAGCATAGTGAAGGATTGAGTTTAGCATAGTATAGTGCTCTGGATTCGAACCACCCATTAGATAGATTAGACCATAAGCAAAACTAATAATTAAACAAACTGGTAATAAAGCCTTTGCGCCATCCTTAAATGCTTCTAGTGTAGTGTTTAGGGTCATACCATTTACTCTACCAACTATTGCAAAAAAGCCTGTTACAAGACCTAAGATAGTAAATAATGTAGCAATTTCTGGTAAGTAATAACCAAATTTAACAACCCCATAGACTAGCCATACTATAGTTACTACCAAGCTTGCTAGTATCAACCATGAGTAAAAGCACATTTTTTGTGTTAGCTCTAAGGAGTGCTCATCAGAGTTTCTATATAAATTATCATGCTCAAACATCAGTGATGATTTAGGGTTTTTCTGTATTTTTAGGGCGTGTATTACCGCAAAAATAGTTATTGATGATGTGAATATTAGCCACATTATTATTCTAAATATACTTCCTGATAGCATTGGAACTTGAGCAATACTTACAGAAAAAGGATTCATCCAAGATGTTGCAAAACCTATCTGGGTTGCTAAATATATTACAACTGTACAAGTTAGAGCATCAAAACCTATAAGCACAAAGATAGGTACTAGTAGCATTATAAAAGGTATGGTTTCTTCCCCCATACCAAATACTGCGCCACCTAATGAGAAAATAAAGCATAAAGCTGGTAACAAGACTATTTTGGGACTGTTGAAATCTGATATTAATTTTAAAATTGTTTAAAATATACTGAAAAGTAATATATGATTTTTTTAT
>NZ_JBGCTX010000020.1:0-35969 GCF_041102755.1 Francisella sp. 19X1-34 | reverse complement strand
TAACATAAAAAAATCATATATTACTTTTCAGTATATTTTAAACAATTTTAAAATTAATATCAGATTTCAACAGTCCCTTTCATAACATTTAATTGCTGAAATATTAAAATCAAAAACTCTAAGAGTTATATATTGTAAGCCTATAGATTTAGCAAAATCTAAAAGCTTTTGTATCATCAACTTACCATAACCTTTGGATCTATATTCTTTATATATGAGTAGCCTAGCTATAGATGCCTTATGATTTTCTTGATCTAACCTAATTATTTGACAATGTCCTATAGACTTCCCTTCATTATCTAAAACATTAAAGAGTAAATTAAGCTTACTGCCCATTGTTTGTTTTATTTGATCAGAGTCAAGAGGAAACTTATAATTGATACCTCCAAATTGATATAAAAAGCGAACATCTTGATCTTCTAACTGTGATAAAAGTTCATAAATATTTTCTTCTGTAAACTTTTCTAGTTTAATCATCAGATAATTGCTTTATTGATTATGCTCAAACAAGCTTTCTCCAGAACTATCTGATGATTGAGGTGAGTTTCTCTGCTTACCTCCAAATTCAGTCCTACCTATATTACTTCCTTGATAGCTATTATAGCTATGTTGTCTTTGGGAAAATTCTCTATTCTGATCATATATTGATCTATTCGAATTTTGCTGCTCTTGTTGATCTCCAAAATATGTCGTTTTTATGTTATTTCCTTGCTGTCTTTGTGAAATACTCTCTCTATTTTGGTCATATATTGATCTAGCAATATTCTGTTGCTTCTGCTGGCCTTCAAAACTAGTCGTATTTATATTATTTCCTTGACCCTCACTATAACTTTGTGAAACACCTCTATTTTGATCGTATATTGATCTAGCAATATTTTGTTGCTTCTGTTGCTCAAAACCTTGTTGCATGCCACCATAGTTTAACTGAGAGTTAGGCTGGGCTGTCTCTAGTTCTTTCTCTAGTGCAGCGTAATTTGTGGCTAGAGACACTACAGGTATTGCTAAAGACATAGTAGCTAATATAAGTTTTAATTTTTTCATAATCTAATTTATAAAAAAGTACAATATAGCCATTGTATTTGTTTTGAATATGCTTTGCAAAAAGATTTATTTTATAAAATACAGCTTATTTAGCCTTGTTTTTGATATCAATTATTTTCACTAAAACTATTAATAATGGCGGAATAGCCATCAATACTCCAAAGATGAACTGATTATCTAATGTTACATAGGAAACTGCTGAAGATACTATAGCTGTAACAGTTATCTGAATAAAACCAAATATTGCTGATGCAGCCCCAACATCTGTATAGATATTCTCATAAGCACATACATAAGTTGCCGTATACTGAAAAGTATTACCACAAAATGCTAAAGCACATAATACAACTACGACAACTGTATTTAAGCCAAATATAAAATATGAAAGAGCTAATCCTATACCACAAAAAATAGAAAAAGATGCACTACACAAGCTAACCTTACTCATATCTAATTTACTAACTTTATTTTTAAAAAGTATCAAAAATAAAGCTGCAGGAACTATCACTGCTGTAGATAGTAGTGAAAATTCAAATGGTGAAAACTTTAAGAGAACTTGAAAAAGAAATGGCGAAAGAGTCGCAAATACAAATACTAATGATAAAGCTAGGCCACTACAACTAGCATTTAGTATAAAGGTTTTATTTGATAATATTTTCTTATACGATTCTAAAAGATTAGTATTACTTTTTACTATAGTCTCTAAATGTAAATATTTCACAATCAAAATCATTACAATGATTGCCATCAAAGAATGTAATGCAAAATTAGCACGCCATCCTATACATTCTTGAATTATACCGCCCGATATAGGTGCTAACGGAGGCGTCAAAGATATAACGCTAGAGATTATGAGACTAGCTTTAGCTAACGAATGATTATCACTAAATACATCTTTCATAATAGCCCTAAAAGATATAAAAGAGCTACCCATACCTATACCTTGAAGAAAGCGAAAGAATAACAACTGGTCTTCACTTTGTGCTAGCATACAAAAAGTACTGGCCAAGCAAAAAATTATATATCCAGCTATAAGTGCTGGCTTACGTCCATACTTATCAGAGAAATAACCAAACCCTAATACAGAACAAGCCATTCCTAAAAAGTATATTCCAACCGTAAATTTAACATCCCTAGCAGCAGCATCAAAATACCCCATAATATATGGTAATGATGGAGTAAAACTATCTGTTGCAAACTGTGACATTACTCCCAATAGACAGATAATTAATATCACTGTTCTTTTTGAGGATACTTTTAACTGTCCATTAGTCATATCTAAAAACCTTATATTGTTTAAATCACAAAGCTTTTATCATCTAATCGATTTTGATTACTAAAATATTGTTTAAATAAGTCTTTATATTTTACTAACTCCTCATAAGTTAGTAAAAATACTCCATCTCCACCTTCACTAAAGCTTAACCATGTAAAAGGAACATCTGGACACATTTCCATTAAAGCATACTGACTATTACCAACCTCTACGATTAAAACACCTTTTTCTGTCATGTATTGATCAGCTTCTAAGATTATCTTTTTAGCAAGATCTAAACCATCATCACCAGCTTCAAGAGCTAATTTTGGCTCATAGTGATACTCTTTAGGCATACTATCTAAATCTTCTTTATCTACATAAGGAGGATTAGAGACGATAACATCAAATTTTTGGCCCTTTAAATTACTAAATAAATCAGATTTAACCGTCTGTACTCTATCTGTAAGCTGATGTTTTCTTATATTATGGTTAGCTATAGTTAAAGCATCATCAGAGATATCTACTAACGTGATATCAGCTTCTTCAAAAACAGTTGCTGATGCAATACCTATACAGCCACTTCCTGTACATAAGTCTAAAACATTTTTCACATCATCAATATCATTAATCCACGGGGAAAAATCATTACGAATAAGCTCAGCAATGGGAGATCTAGGTATAATTACTCTTTCATCGATATCAAATTCCATACCAGCAAACCATGCTTTTTTTAGGATATATGGTAAAGGCTTACGCTCATAAGCTCTTTGATAAACATACTCTATTATTGTTTTTTTCTCTTCTAAAAGAAGCCTTGAGGCAACCATATTACCATCTATATCATGAGACATATTAATTGCAGATAGCACCAAGTGTACGGCCTCATCCCAAATAGAATCTGAACCATGACCAAAATATGCCTGATTAACAGACATTTCAGAAATAGACCAACGTATGAAATCTCTTATAGTATGTAAATTGTTTATAATATCTTGTTGTTTTTCTTGACTATACATTTATTAACCTTTTTTCCATGTAGTACCAGTTGCGCTATCTTCTAGTATTATTCCTTGTGCTTGAAGCTGATTTCTAATTTCATCAGCTCTAGCATAATTTTTATCTTTTTTCGCTTGAGCTCTTTCAGTGATTAACTTTTCGATTTCATTAGCATCAACACCATCGTCTTGCTTAAAGTACTCTTCTATATCTGTAAACAAGATACCTAATACATTACAAAGCTTACGTAAAAGATATGCATACCCACTGGCTTTATATTTATTTGTTGTTTTTAGAGTGTTTATTTCTTTAGCTAGACTAAATAAAACAGCTAATGCTTCTGGAGTATTAAAGTCATTATCCATAGCTTTAATAAATTTCTCTTCATATTGATCTGCATCATCTGGAAGATTTACTTCAACATGCTCAACATCTCTTAGAGCATTAAATAACCTCTCAACAGATGCTCTAGCATTATCAAGATTCTCTTTTGAGTAATTAATCTCACTTCTATAGGAAGTAGAAGCTAAAAAATACCTAACAACCTCTGAGTGATACTCTTCTAAAACTTCATTTATTGTAAAGAAATTATTCAAAGATTTAGACATTTTTTCAGCATTAACTTTCACCATACCTGAGTGAAGCCAATAATTAGCAAATGTACAATCATTACAAGCTTCAGATTGAGCTATTTCATTCTCATGATGTGGAAATCTAAGATCAGAACCACCAGCATGGATATCAAAAGTATCTCCTAGAAGCTTTTTTGACATTGCTGAACATTCAATATGCCAACCAGGGCGTCCAGCTCCCCATGGAGAATCCCATGCTGGCTCACCTTGTTTTGCCATCTTCCACAGCACAAAGTCCATTGGATTTTCCTTTTCATCGACAACATCTACTCTTGAGCCTTGCTGTAACGCTTCAAGATTCTGTTTACTTAATTTGCCATAATCAGCAAACTTAGTTACGCGATAAAAAACATCACCATTTGCTCCTTGATATGCATAGCCTTTCTCAACTAACTCTTTAATCATTACAATCATTTCAGGAATAGTTTCGGTAGCTCTAGGTTCTTGTGTAGGACGCAGAATATTTAATTTATCAAAAGCATCATGCATTGATTTGATTGTTCTTTCTACTAGCTGACTAGTAGATTCACCATTTTCATTAGCTCTTTTGATGATCTTATCATCGATATCTGTGATATTTCGTACAAAATCAACATCAAAACCACGATATTTAAAATATCTATTAATAACATCAAAAGCTATATTCGTACGAGCATGACCAATATGACAATCATCATATACAGTGATACCGCAAACATACATTTTAATCTTATTAGCATCAATTGGTTTAAACTCTTCTTTTTTCCCAGATAAGGAATTATAAAAAATCATAAAATAAATAGCCTAGTTTTATATATTTACATATTATAGATTATCAGTATAACTAATATTATTTTTTTTTGAACTTTTAATGCTTAAAGCTTTTATATACTACATCAAGATGAGAGCCAATTCCATCTAGCTTCGCCATCTCTTGACATCCATCTGTATATGCTGAGCAGCCCGTATCTAGATATATCCTTTGCGCATTATTACAGTTACCATCAATACTACATTGCAATCCATCTTTCAGAGCATAGATCTTACCATCTCCATCACGATTTATTTGGAAACTTGACCCAGAGGAAGTAGACACAGCACTTATCAAAGCTCTTGTTGATATATCTTCAACATATATTTTTTTATCTGTAACAATAAATAATGTACCAAATTTTACAATTAGCTTCTGAATAACCTCTCCCGTGAAAGTTTGAGATGAAACCAAGGTTGGTGCAGATATCCCATGACTATAAAGATATATATAAAGCTTATCGTTATTAAAATATATTATATAAAATTGCGTTGTATTTTTCTTTACTAAAATAGGATCATCAACCACATCTGCTGCTAAAGTAGCTTTAGTTGAGTCAGTCCCATCACCAAAAAGATAACTTCCACCCAGGTTAAAATCTAAGACATTGCTATGCTCAAAAATTAAAGGTGCTCCTGGACTTAGTGTAAACAAACTATCAGGAATAGATAAATAAATACTTGAGCCATCAAAATCACTACTACCAACCGTATACTTATCTGTTGTAGTCGCTGTGTAGATTTTAGTGGAACTATCATATGTTGTAGTATACGCATCTAAATCATAGTTTCCAGATCTAAGAAACTTCTCTAATATTAAAAGTTTTGGTTCCTCTTGAGCACTATCATAATACCATTTAGCTAAAACTATATCTCCATCAGCAAATTCTAAACCTTGAACTTCTACCCAGTTAGATAAGTCCACCCTAGCTTGTGACGGATTAGTCTGAAGATTAGTAAGAGTTGTTGATGATGTATATACTCTATCAAAATCATATATTGCTAAATGAAAAATCCACTCTCCATTGACAAGACTCCAGCCTACACTAAGCCTATAGTCACTTAAAGATAGAATTAATGGGAAACCAATATCTAAGTCATTACCATAAGCGTTAATAACTAATGTTTGACTTGGATTATCATAACAAGGCCCTCTATAGTCACCATGATCTTTATGAGCTCCCCAACTTGCTCCTGCTAAACTCATAGTTTTTTCACTAGGCTCTCCTGGATTATGACATATAAGTATATGATGATCATGCATTGCTTCACAGCTACTTTCCTCATCTTCATCAGAATTTCCATTTCCATTTCCATTTCCATTTCCATTTCCATTTATATTACACTCAACCTCAACTTCTGAACCAGGCTCACTATCAAATAAAGGCTTCTCAATAAAGCCTATATAACCTCCGTATAATGCTACTTTATTAGTTTGTGATATCCCTAATTTGTAATTTTTTAAAGCTTCACTCATTGCATCGGTATTTATATATGGAAGATTCAATGGAATTATTGTTTCCTCATATTGCGTCATTGTTATATTAGGTAGGATATTAAAGATAAAGTCTCGAGTATATTTATGAGTATCTTCATGAAAAGAATCATGTGTCAAATTATAACTAATCAAATATGGAGTTGAACTATATAGTGTTATATTTGCATTTTTAAAATCAAAACCTGGAGTAATACTATTAACCTGTGTAAGAAATCTAAAATCCCCAACACTATCATCTGAGTCTGCTGATAAAACATCAGAACCTATAATATTTTTAAAATATCCCTCATGAACATTTATATTTTGAGTTTGATCAATTTGAGTTTTTATAGATAGAGAACTTAGGTTAAAGTTATAAGCCAAGGCAGATACTACAACCATGACAACAAAGGCAAATATAATTACTGCTAATAATGAAGACCCTTTTATATTTTTAAACCTCATATAACAACCCTATAAATTAATCACCTTAGTAAAACTTTTACCATCTACATCAAACGATACCTTAAGCGCAGGATATGTATTGGCATCTATAGCAGTATCTGAAGAAATACCACTCCATATAACACTTCCATTACTTATAGTCGCATATTCAACCTGTAAATTATTAATCCCCCTAACTAACTCATAAGACATACCTCTTGATGAGCTTCCTTTTATATATACATATAACGAATAGATATCTTGACCATCTTTATCTTTTTGACCAGTATCTCTTATATAAAGTATTTCTAAAGAATATTTACCAATATAATCTCCTGGGTAATATTCTGAGACTTGGGGAGCTAAAGCTAAGCTAATAGCATTACTACTAGTATTTATACTAGCAACTTTAACCAAATTTATACTATTTCTATTACATAAAAATAGATAATCGCCAACATCTATATCATCTATTGATTTAGCATAAAGTGTTTCATCTAATGCATTTATGTCACTAAATTCGGTATGACTTTCTTCTTTTTTAACCATGATATAGTCTGTATCTTCTTGAAAGCATTCTCCACTACATTCATCTTTCAATGCTTCTGAAAAGCTTGACCCACTTGAAAATGGCAGTTGTCCTACAATGATTGCTGAACTATTTGTAAAATAACTATCCAATGAATCAGTTGAGCTATCATAATAGTCTTGATTTAGAGATCCAAATTTACATGCAAAGCCAACATCTTTAACAAAATCATAAACAATATTTTTAACTAACAATTCTTTTGTCTCTGCATCTGTCTTATTTTTATGTGAATTATATTTATCTTTGACTGTAATATAGGCAGTTATTAAGGCTGAGACAACTATCATTGCTATAGCTGTAGAAATTAAAAGACCAATTAAAGTAGAACCTTTAGATCTATTTTCTTTAAGCTGTAGTTTCATATCAACCTCTTATATTATGCTCATACACTACACCACCCCGGTAAAAGCTCTGTATCAAAATTATAAGCAGTACAACGCCAGGTCACACCCGAAGATGTAATATCGGCATTAGTATTAGGGCCAATTACAACATATTGACCACTACTATCAAAAGGTGGATTATCTAGTGGCTGAGTTGTATTAATCTGAGTATTACTTAGATTCAGTAATACTCCTGTACTGCTTGAATGTTTTTCTGTACTACTTGATAGTAGACTATCTCTAGCTGTGTTGATATCAGTAAGTACCGCGGGATCATCAATTTGTTCAACCCCCGCATTTATATATATCTCATTAGCTCTTTGCATATATGCTCCAAGCTCATCATTAATAGCGTCTGCAACGGGATTACTTGCATAGATTCTTTGTGTAACAGTTAACTCCATATCTGGATTAGTCGCAACAAACTCCTGTATACTTTCACCTAAATCAGAGGATTTTGAGAAAGTAATATTTCCTAGAGAATTATCATTAAATGTTCCTGATAACATAAAATCACTAACTCGATCATCTAGCTCATCAGCTAATTCAACTTTTTTCTCTATTAGAATCGCTCTAGAAATTATATTACCTATGGTATAGAAAATTGTAAAAAACAAGAACATAACTAGAGCTGATGATATCAACACCTCTAGAATTGTAAATCCTTTATTTCTTAAAATCTTCATACACGCAACCCACAAACTCTTAATTTGTACATATAAATTTTACCACATAAATAAAACCGACCGTTTAAAACTTGATCTTTTTGACTAGATAATCGATGCTTTTGGATAAATATTCATGGCTTTATATTAGAATAATTTAAAGATCTCCTTTGTTAAAACTATTTGTCAAATATAGCATGTGTACATCTATCTTTTTGATTTAAATCTTTAATAGTTACAACATTACTAAACTCATACTCAAGCAATATATCTTGGACAAACTTAGCCTGTGTATATCCATGCTCAATATATATGTATGCATTTTCATTTAGATATAAATATGCCTGAGAAATTATAGTTTTAATATCTGCTAAGCCATTATCTTTGGCAAATAAAGCACTTTGAGGCTCATACTTCTTTACTTCCTGATCAATTTCATCATCACAGAAGTCTATATAAGGTGGATTAGAGACAACAATATCAAACTTTTTATTCTCTAAATTTTGATACCAGTCGCTTTGGATAAACTCAACATTAGATATCTTATTCTCGTTAGCATTTCTTTTAGCCACGCCTAAAGCTTTCTGAGAGAAATCAACCGCAACAATATGACTATTTGATAATTCAGATGCCAAAGCTAAAGCTATTGCTCCAGTACCTGTTCCAAGATCAAGTATATTTAACTTAGCATTTTTATCTGATATATCATCTAAGACTGATTCAACTAGAATCTCAGTATCTGCACGTGGAATAAGAGTATCTTGTGTTACAAAAAGCTTTTGATCCCAAAAATATTTATATCCCAAAATATAAGCCAAAGGTTCACCATTAAAATAACGATGAGTTTTAGTATTTATTTTTTCAACGACTCCGTTATCTAAAACTTTATCCGAATTTATATATAAGTAAGTTCTATCAACACCTAAAACATCACAAATAATAGTTTGAATATCATTTTTAAATATAGATAGCTCATTTGTAGGATATCTAGATTTAGACAGTCGTTGCTTATAGTTATTAACAATATGAGAGATAAAAGATGAAATTGTATAGTTACTCATCTGACATTGTTGCTAAAAGATCTGCTTGATATTCTAAAACTAAAGGTTGTATAACACTATCTAAACTGCCTTCCATTACTTCATCAAGTTTATAAAGTGTTAAATTTATACGATGATCAGTAACTCTGCCTTGTGGATAGTTATATGTTCTAATTCTTTCAGACCTATCACCACTACCAACTAGACTTTTACGTGTATCTGACTGCTCTTTTTGCTGTTTATCTATCTCTGCTTGAAGTAATCTTGACTTTAACATTGACATTGCCGCAGCACGGTTCTTATGTTGAGACCTTTGATCTTGGCACTCTACAACGACACCTGTAGGGATATGCGTTATCCTGATTGCTGAGTCTGTTTTGTTCACATGCTGACCACCAGCTCCAGATGCTCTAAAAGTATCAACCTTTAAATCTGCTGGATTTATATCGATTCCTTCAACCTCATCGACCTCTGGCATAACTGCAACAGTACAAGCTGATGTATGTACCCTACCTTGAGATTCTGTTGCTGGTACTCGCTGTACTCTATGAGCACCAGATTCAAATTTTAATTGTGAATATGCGCCCTCACCATTAACCTTTGAAATAATTTCCTTGTAGCCACCATGTTCACCTTCGCTTGCTGAAATCACTTCAATTTTCCAACCTCTTTGCTCAGCATACTTAGAATACATCTTAAATAAATCACCCGAAAATATCGAGGCCTCATCACCACCGGTACCCGCTCTAATCTCTAAAAAAACGTTTGCATCATCATTAGGATCACGAGGTAAAAGAAGAATTTGTAGCTCTGCTTCAAGATTCTCTATAGTCTCATTAGCTAATTTAAGCTCTTCTTTTGCCATTTCTACTAGCTCAACATCTTTTTCATTAAGCATCTCTTGAGCAGCTTCTCTATCTTCTTGAGCTTGAGAGTAATCTTTAAATGCTTTTACTATTGGTTCAAGCTGAGAGTATTCTCTTGATAAGTCTCTAAACTTATTTTGATCTGAAATAATATCAGCATCACTTAATAAGGCACTTACTTCCTCATGCCTTTCAATCAAACTTTGTAATTTTGCTTTAATTGAATCTTTCATTTACTTTTCCACATTTAAACCAAACATACGTTTCATACACACAAGACAATCATTTCTACCTTGTTTAGAAGCTTCTTTCATACCCATCACAGGATAGTGTAAAACTTTCTTTTTAATCTCATAGGCAAATCTTTTCATCACCTCTTCAGCATCTTTACCATTCCTGACTTTCGCTAAGCTTTTTTCCAAAGATAAATCAACAAGACCATCAGCCTTATCAAACAGCTCTTTAATTGCACTATTTGATATAATCGCCTTTTCTTTTTCTAAATATTCTTCTAATGACTTAACAATAATCTTTTGTGCTCTGGAGCTTTCATGTTTTCTTTTATCTTTATTATCAGAAATTACAGCATTTATATCATCAACGCAGTAATAAACATTCTTATTCATATCACCAAGCTTAGGATCTAAAGCCTGAGGTATAGATATATCAATAAATACTCTTGGCTTAGTATCTACATCATTTTGCGAAATCATATAGCCTTCAGAGTGTATAGCCGTGATTATAATATCTGCTTTTTCAACTAATTCATGCAAATCTGTCAAAGGGTGAGGACTAGCATTTCTAAAAGCAGAAGTAATCTTTTCTGCCTTTTCAATAGTTCTGTTAGCTAACATAATTTGCTTTGGTGCTAAAGCTGTAACATGTCTAAACAATAATTCTCCGGTTTGTCCAGCACCAATAATAAGCACATTTTTTGTAGAGATATTATCTAATTGCTTCTTAGCTAAAGTAATTGCAGAAAAAGCAACTGAAACTGGACAATACCCTATTCTAGTCTCACTACGCACTTTTTTTGCTGTAGCAAAAACCTTTTGAAAAACTCTATCTAGCTCCTTACCTAAAGCATGATTTTTCTTACTAAGAGTATATGAATCCTTAACTTGTCCTAATATTTGTGGCTCACCTAGAACCATCGACTCTAAACCACATGCAAGCTTCATAAGGTGCATTATAACCCCGGTACCTTGCCTTAGTTTAAAATAATCTCTTATTTTATATTCCGGATTTCTAACATAGCTTTGCCACCATGCTAAAACATTATCAACAACTCTTAGATTAGATATTTCTAAATATATTTCTGTACGATTACACGTCGATAGAATAACAGCATTAATGACATTATCTATAGCAAGTATTGATCTATACAGCATAGACACATCTAAACCCGAGAGAGCAAACTCACTACGAACCTCAATTGGGGATTTTTTATAATCAATTGCTAACGATATTAATGCCATATTAAAATAAAAATGTACTACAATAATTAACTTAGAAAAACAAGTATGTATTGTAGCACAAAAGAATTAGACATTACATTGTAATCTGCTATCTAACCACAGTAAAGTCTTCTAAATTCAGTAATCTGATTACTAAATATTCCCAAACTATATTACTGACTTAAAAAGTATTACCATATAAATAAATGTCAACCATTAGTTTTTTTGATAATTAAGTTTTCTTATCACATGGCGTTGCTATCACTTGTTTAACGTTGTAAAACTTAGCAAATGCTTGATTATTTATATTAGAAGGATCACATGTTAAAGATCTAGCTGTTATTCCATATTTGTTTGGAAGCCCTGAAGCTATTTCATACATAGGAACAGCCACTATATTTTTATCTTTTTCTGACATCATAATATTATCTTGTTCTTGACTAATCTCATGCAAATAGTAGTAGTTTATAGCTAAGCCTCCGGCTAAATATATAATCCCAAGAATAAATACAATATATAGTTTTTCTATAAACATATAAATTTGCTTTACATAATAGTTATTACTAGTATAAATCTGATACATAGCTGCGATGAAAAATATTACATAATAAATTAGCATCAATCGTATTAACAGACCGTAGCTATATATAACAGGAGTCATAACAAATATTATTGATATAAGAGCTGCACTATAAATAAACTTTGTTTTCTTTCTCACATATTTTCTTAAAAGAAGAAATATAAAGAAAACAGCAAATAATATTAATATAATTTCTGTATTTGGTGATACTGAGTATCTAACACTTTCTATAACTTTTATAATCCCTTGGTATAAAGAATGTGAATGCTTACCTGACATTTGTGCCATTCTAACATAGTTACCAGGAGCAGATATTAAAGCAACACCTCCAGCAAAACAGGCTAATGCAAAATATATTACAGACTTATTTATTTTCTTTTTATCTAAAATACAATCAACAAAGTATGCCATACATAAAATAAGTAATACTCCAACAAACTGCTCATTATAGAGCCCTATAAATAGACCTATTAGTGCTGGAACTATGACTACTTGCTTATTTTTAATAACGGTATAGTAATATAATATAGTAACTAAACATATCCCCCAAAAGTATTGAATTGCTGCTGTTTTCCAGAGAGTCTGCCCAATAAATCCGGTTAACGTAAACATTAGTAAAAATAAAAACAAATATATACAAAATGCTTTGGAATATAGCTTATACCTACCTCCTGTGCTTATTTTAAAAGAAAATAGAATAAATAAATAATAAGCTAGAGAGTTTAAAACATTGATAACAATTGTTGATAAAACAATATATTTCTTAGAAAAAAGACAATAAACTAATAACTGAGCTGACATTCTGCCAGTCCAACCAAAATAATCTTGTTTTAGCATTGCTAAAAGATCATGATTTACTAATGTATCATTAATAGCCCTCCAATAATCATCCATAGCTACTGGCTGACAATAGTTTAAAAATAAGAAGTAAGCAAATATAGCAATACTACAAGTTATGGTTTTGAGTTTATCATTCATCAATACTGATATATTTATTTGATGTAAGTAAAATGATTATAGATGACATAGTTTATACTAACAATCCCTTAAGTATAAATACAGAAAATACGAAAATAATCTTGAGTAGCGAATTTTTTGCTTTTTATTTCTATATTTGGACCACTAATAAACTTACAACGTTTACTACTTTTATGTTAAGATGTTGTAAAATTTATTGAAAAAATAAATCATAAATATGAGTTTTAAAGGTTTAACAAAAAAACAAAACCAAGCACTATATACAATAATTGGAATAATTATTATAGCAATAATATGTGTCATACTATTCCAATTCTATAATTCAAACAATCATAAAAGAATTTTAGAAGCATCTAATGTATATCAAAAAGCTTTAATTGCTAGTGAAAATTCAGCTGCATCATCAAATACAAAAATATCTAAATTTACATCTGTTGTAAATCAATACCCAAATACTAGTTTTGGTATATTTGCTAGTTGGCAACTGGCAGACTTGTATATAACTCCAACTAAGTTAGATACCAGTAATTTCAGCATAAATATTGCAAATTTACCAAAAGCTATAAGTATACTTCAGCAGAGTATCAAGGATAATCCTGATAATAGCTTAACAAATGTTACTAAAACTAGATTAGCTAGGCTTTATATCGCTTCAAATCAACCTGATCAAGCAGTAGAAACTTTAAATAGCCTTAAAACATTGAAAAACAAAGCTTATCCACTTATGCTATTAGGTGAAGCTTACCAGCAGAAAAATGATAAAACAAAAGCCTTAAACGCTTGGCATAAAGCGCTACAAGACCCTGATAGCTCGGCTGAGTTTAAACAAGTGATTACTCAACTAATAAATAACTACTAATCAAAATGAAAAAATCTTATCTTTTAACATTACCCTTATTGCTATCTTTTCTAATAGCTAGTTGTTCAAAAAGTAATGTACCACCACCAACACCACTTAAGGAGAAGGCCCCTAAACAAGTTCATGTCAAAGTGAAATGGAAAAAAAGTACAGGAAACGGTGATAATGGATTAGGTAATTATAATTTAGCTCCAACCTACTCAGATAATACTGCATTTATTCCTAATGAAAATGGCATGGTGTATGCGTTATCAATGAAAAATGGTGATGTGATATGGAAAAAAGATACTAATTCAAGCTTATCTGCTGAACCAAATACTATTGCAAATGCTGTAATTTTTGGCTCAATGAAAGGCAAGCTCACAGCACTAGATGCTAAGACTGGTAAAACACTATGGTTAAGTGAGACTCCTAGTAGTTTGTTTGCTCAACCAACTATTTATAATAACTCTATTTATACTCATACTCATGATGGTTCAGTAGCTGCTTTTGATGCTAGAAATGGCTCAAAGGAATGGAGTGCGTCGAATAACATTCCAGAATTAACATTACCTGGTAACTCATCTCCTATTGTATTAAATGATACTGTAATGATAGGATCTGCTTTTGGTACTGTTTTAGGATTTACAGTTAAAAATGGGGATAAAACTATCAATATCCCTGTAGCTATTGCTCATGGATCATCTCCTGCTGATAAAATGGTTGATATAACTGCAAACCCAATGATATATCATCATTATCTGATTTTTGCCTCATTCCAAGGGGCTATAGTAGCTCTAGATAAAGACTCTGGAAAAATGCTATGGGCAAAAAAAGCTTCTATAATTAGTAATATGGCAATCGATAATAATGTTATTTTCACAACTCAAGCAGATAGTGAAATTAAAGCATATAATATACAAAATGGTGAAACAGTTTGGACACAAGATACTCTAAAATGGCGTAAGATAACTGGTCCTGTTTATTACAAAGGTTTAATTGTTGTGGCTGACTATCAAGGGTACTTACACTTCTTTAGTTCACTAAATGGAGAATATTTAGGAAGATACAAGCTTACTCCAACACCAACACTATTTCCTAGTGTTGGAATCTCTGCTCAATTAGTACCGACAAAACAAGGTATTCTTGTTGAAGCTGAAAACGGCACAACCTACTTAGTTGATGCTTATAGTGATAAGGTTATATATGAGAGTATTCTAGGTGATTATAAAATTGATAAAGGTAAAAATGTTAAACACATTAACGCATCGATTAAACCAACTGCAGTAGCCGCAGCAAACAAAAAATCAAAAAAAGAAGATACAAAAGGCTTAAAAGTTAATATAATAATAGGAGACTTTAGCAAAAGTAAACCTACTAATGTATAAAGGCATAAGACCATCAATATTTATTCTAATCCTAATGGTTTCATTAGGGCCGTTTGGCGATACTATCTACGCCCCAGCCTTACCTGAACTAAAGAAAATTCTTGGTACTGATTATCCTCATGTTCAGCTTACAATAACTTCATACCTGCTAGGCTACTCTATTAGCCAAATTTTGTATGGACCATTTTCTGATAGATTTGGGCGCAAACCTATCATGCTAATAGGCTCATGTTTTTTTATAATTAGTTCAGTAATATGTTTATTTAGTCAACATATTGACACATTGATATATGCTCGTCTTCTACAAGGTTTTGGAGCAGCAGCTGGTGGAGTTATTGCTACAGTAGCAGTTAAAGATGCCTTTAAAACTAACGAGCAAGGTGCTGTATTTGCAATTATGAATATAGCATTTGCATTAGCCCCTGCTTTTGGCGCTATACTTGGAGTATTTTTAAGCCCATCACTAATATTTTGGGTACTACTAGTTGCCGCTAGCTTACTTTTTATAAAAGTAGCATTATTTTTCCCTGAAACAATTAGAGAAAAAAATTATGAAGCACTAACAATTAGATCTCTCTTTAAAAATTATTTCTCGTTATTTAGTGATCACCAATTCTTCTTTGCCACTTTTGTATTAGGTCTAAATATTAGCATTATCTACGCTTGTCTTGTCACAGCACCTGATATTTTTGTGAATATTTTAAAACTTGAGAAGTCAAATTTTTTATACCTCCTTAGTTTAATGGTAGTTGCTGTTGTATCAGGATCTATTATTTGCTCGAAACTTAGTCGTATTATAGCATATAAGCATCTTATTAATTTTGGTATGGCTTGTACATTAATATCAGGAGTACTTCTAGTTTATGCTTTTAAAAAGTTTACTGGTTTAGAGCTATCTCTGGCACTAACAGCTATATTATCTTTAACTTTTGTTGGTGTATCTTTTAGTGTGCCATTACTAACACCTATAGCATTAGAAAATTTCACAACAACAGCTGGAGCAGCTTCATCAATAATGGGGTTTATGCAAATGGGAATAGCATCCATTACAACAGCTATCATGAGTCAGATTGACTTAGGAAGCGAGTTCACATTATCTTTGGCTTTTATATTGCTGCCTTTAATTGGACTAATCGTATTTTTACCTTATAGCTGCTACTTTTTAAAGAAATAAGCATTATCACTCTGCCAAGCTTTACGAATTAAGTAAATTATGTGATAAAATTTCCTCTAGTAAATATAATTTATCGATCTAATTAATATTAATGCAAAACTATAATGCTAAATCAATCGAAGTACTAACTGGCCTGGACCCTGTCAAAAAAAGACCAGGAATGTATACTAATACCGAAAATCCAAATCACCTTATCCAAGAGATAGTAGATAATAGTGTTGATGAGGTTTTAGCGGGATTTGCTGATAAAATAGATATTCATCTTTATCAAGATAATAGTATAGAAATTTCTGATAATGGCCGTGGAATGCCTGTAGATATTCATCCTGAGCATAAAATGTCAGGTATTGAGCTTATTATGACAAAGCTTCACTCTGGTGGTAAGTTTAGTAACAAAAACTACACCCACTCTGGAGGTCTTCACGGTGTAGGTGTTTCAGTTGTTAATGCTTTATCAGGCAGGCTTGAAGCTGAGATAAAAAGAAATGGAAAGCTTTATCGCATTGTATTTGAAGATGGTTTTAAAACTAAAGATTTAGAAGTTATTGATACAGTTGGTAAAAAAAATACTGGGACAAAAATTAGGTTTTGGCCAGATAAAAAATATTTTGATGATATCAAAGTAAATCTCAAAGCGCTAAAAAACTTATTAGAGGCAAAAGCTATCCTTTGCAAGGCCCTTACAATCAAGTATTCTAATGAGGCAAGAAAAGAAAAGTTAGTATGGCATTTTGAAGATGGCCTCAAAGGTTATCTAGATCATAAATTAGAATCTGAAACCTTACCAAATAAGCCTTTTATGATAGATAATTTTTCAAATGGAGAGTCTTTCTTAGATGCTGTATTTTGCTGGTGTGAGGCTCCTGCAGAGGTTATAAAAAACAGCTATGTAAACCTAATTCCAACACCTCAAGATGGTACTCACGTTACAGGCTTAAAAAATGGTATTTATGATGCTATTAAAACATATGTAGAGAAAAACTCTCTAGGACTTAAAAATATCAAAATTACAGCAAATGACTCTTTTGCTCAATTAAACTACGTAATATCATTAAAAATAACGAACCCTCAGTTTGCTGGACAGACTAAAGAAAAACTTTCTAACAAAGATGTAACAGCATTTGTTGCCACAACAGTAAAAGATCTCCTAACAATATGGCTTAATCAAAATGCTGAAGAAGCTCGCCAAATAATAGAAAACATTAATAAGATTGCTCAAAAGCGCATTAACGCAGATAAGAAAACTGCGCGTAAGCGTATAATGAACACCTCTATTCGTTTACCTGGAAAGCTAACAGATTGTATTAGTTCTGATGTGAGCTCAACTGAGCTTTTTATTGTAGAAGGAGACTCCGCAGGAGGATCGGCAAAACAGGCCCGCGATAAAAACTTTCAAGCTGTAATGCCTCTTAAAGGTAAGATTCTAAATAGCTGGGAGCTTGATGCTGACACAATAATGAATTCTCAAGAGGTCCATAATATAGCAACAGCAATAGGTGTTGACCCTGATAGTGACGATATTTCTGGATTAAGATATAACAAAATATGTATACTTGCTGATGCAGACTCTGATGGCTTACATATCGCTACTTTACTATGTGCAATGTTTCTAAAACATTTTAGAAAGCTTATCGAGAATGGCCATATTTATATAGCGCAACCACCTTTATTTAGAGTCGATATTGGTAAAAATACCTTTTATGCTCTAGATGAAGCTGAAAAAGAAACTATTTTAGCTGAAAACTCTAAGCTAACTGGCAAAATCAATATTATGCGCTTTAAAGGTCTAGGTGAGATGAATCCTATACAGCTACGTGAATCAGCAATGGATGTCTCTTCTAGAAGATTATTGCAACTAACAATATCTGATATATATGACGATAATGAGGTACTTGATAAACTTTTAGCTAAAAAAAGATCTAAAGATCGTCGTGATTGGTTAGAGAATCATGGCGATAAGGCAGAAATTGATTAAAAGACTATCTATGTTTAGTCATTATATTCAATATATTTAAATCTGTCTTTGACATACCTTCATCTGTTGCTATATAGACTACATTTTCAATAGTCTCTTCAACATCCTTACCAACTATACCATCGTAGGTAGTTACACTATTCCCTAACATCGCAGCATTAACCGCATCATACGCTGTATATATTGAATTAGCTATTTTCATGGAACATGATGAATTTGCTCCATCACACATAATCCCTACAATACTAGCTAAAGCATTAATTATAGCCTTATTAACCTTTTCTAATGGTTGTTCTAACATTAAGGCTAGCCCTGCAGCAATCCCAGCAGAAGCACAAGTTGGGCCACATAATGCAGATAACCTGCCTATCCGAGATTTGATATAAACAGTTATTAATGATGCTAGAAATATTGCTCTATAAAGCTCTTTTGAGCCCTTTTTATTAAACTCTGCAAACTTTATTAAAGCCATGGATATAGTTATACCAATATTACCACTTCCTGCAACCGTCATTACAGGTAATGCAGACCCGCCCATACGAGCATCACTTCCTGCCGCTGCCGCAGCTGCGGCATTATTACGCACATCATCTCCATAAAATCCCAGATCTATAGCGGATCTAATATTTCTACCAGTTTGAGCTCCATAGCTATTATTTAAACCTTCTTGAGAAATCTTTGTATTATTTTTAACAATCAAATCAAATAAAGGTTTAACACTACTAACATCTAATTTAACAGCAATCTCAAATATTTCTTTAACTGAAAAGGTTTTTATAACCTCATCTACTAAGTTTTCTTTATTCAAATTATCATCTACTTTATACAATACTTCTTCATTCTTTTGAACTAGAGTTATATTATTGTGAGCATATTTAATTTCAACAATTGCCTTATCTTCACCATGATAGCCCACGATTTGAATATAAAGCCTAATCTTTTTGTCTGAAGTATAAATCTCTATAGGCTCTTTCATCAGATACCTTTTGACACCTTCAAGCTCTAAAGTCGTTACATCTGCAATCACCATAAGCTCTTTATCAGGATTACCCACAACTAACCCCATAGCCACAGCTGGCTCTATACCAATCATGCCTCCACTATTTGGCACTGTAACACTCTTTACATTTTTAATGATATTACCTGAAGCATATATTACGACCTTATCAGGTATATTTCCCAAAACTTGAGTTACTTTTGCAGCACAAAACGCTAAAGCTATTGGCTCTGTACAGCCTTGAGCTGGAACTACCTCTCGTTGCAATAGATCTAACAACTGCCTTTCTCTATTCATACAACCCTCCGACTAAATTTGAAAACCAATTAAAATCAGTATGGTACTTTTACATAATAGCAAAAAATATCAATCTATACATTAGACAACAAAATTGGGATGATGTAAGAACTTACTAATTTAAGAAATTATTTTTAGAATTTTTAATTAATTATTGTGGTTGTTTAGAGTAGCTTACCCGCTATATCTAACAGTTTTTTCTTTATTATAGACTAATTGCTGCTCAAGATCATTTAACCTTCTTCGCCCCATTTGTTTAACTGGCATAATAAATGTCATAATCACGCCAATACCACATAGTATAAACATAAGTAGCGAAACTCCTAGAACTGGTGGCATTACTCCAGTTATAAATGTCGCAAGTAAAGGAGCAAACCCAGAAATAGACGCTCCAAGTCCATATACAATAGATGCCCCAGAAGCTCGCACATTTGATGGAAATACCTCTGTATAACAAGGATTTGCAGCACCTTGTATCATTCCAGTCATAATGGCCAAAACTATAAGTATAAAAGTTGAAAACTCTAAACGTCCAGCATCTAATAAATAGATCAATATTGGTGATAATATTAGTGAAATGACAAAGCTAAAAAATAATACTTCTTTTCGACCTATTTTATCAGATATAAAACCAAAAAAAGGCGTTGCTAAAAACATGAAAAATATCGCAATAGTATTAACAGTCAAGGCTACAGATAAATGCATACCTAATATATCAACCATATATGTCGTCATATAGGTTATATCTATATAATAAATCATAAGAGCAACTGTCGCTATTGTTGTAACAGATAAAAGATGCCTTTTGTATGTTTTTGTTAACTGAATAACAGGAGATCTTGACTCTGATAGAAACGTTTCTTTCTCATCTTGCTCTCTAAAAAATAAAAAAGCTATAAGAAGTATTGCTCCAAATGCAAAAGGAATTCGCCAAACTAAATTACCCCAGTCAGCAGGAAAAATATTTACAGCTAAAGAACTAACAGCTGATGCCAAAATAAAACCAAGGATAGATGTTGAAAATGCAACTGAAACGTTAAATCCAGTATATCTGACCTTGCTATCTTCTGAGGCAATAGCCATCAAATTACCAAACTGGCCTCCAGCAGAAACACCTTGAAATATTCTGATTACTACTAAAATTATAGGTGCAAGTACACCTGCACTCGCATAAGTGGGTATAAAAGCCATTATTATAGTTGGTATTGCCATAAATAATATAGCCATATTCATAGCAAAATGGCGACCTTTTCTATCACCTAAATATCCAAAAAATATAGAGCCTAATGGTCTTGCAACATATCCAGCTGCAAAAGTACCAAAAGTTAGCAATAAAGATAGCCAACTACTTTGTGATGGAAAAAATTGATGTGAGATAATTATAGCAAAATAACCATATAACGAGTAATCATACCATTCAATCATATTACCGAATGATATTTTAACTGTTTTTATAATATTTTTTTTAAATGACAAAGGTCTTACCACTCCTAAAACTAGTATTATTGTATTCTTATTTACACTCAACAAATTATTCAATTTATGAATGTGGATAAATATTATCATTTAATTTGAAAAATAGTTAAAGATATAATAAGCAAATTTATAAATATAGGAGTAACTAAGCTTTTTTTGAAAAATTTTTTTAGTAATATTTACCTATTCCATGCAGATTATTTACCTTATCCCAATCAAAATACTCTCCAGGGTCGGTTTTTCTTCCAGGAGCTATATTTTGATGCCCTGTAATAGCATTTATTTCAACATAAGTATCTTTCAAATCTGATAGCAAATTATTTAAAGTTTTATATTGCTCAGATTCATAAGCTGTTTTATCAGTTCCTTGTAACTCTATGCCAATAGAAAAGTCATTACAGCCTTGTTTTCCATGAAAGCTACTTACACCAGCATGCCATGCTCTATCATCGACAGAAACAAACTGAATAATCTCACCATCACGTTTGATATAAAAATGAGCTGAAACTTCAACTCCTTTTAAATCTGCAAAACTCCTATGAGACTTACAATCTAGCTTATTCATAAATAAATCTTCAACATTATTATTTATATAACTTCCCTCTGGTAAGCTTATACAGTGGATCACAACCAAGCTAATCTCTGAATTATTAGGTCTTTGATTAAAGTTTTCACTCACAATATGCTTAGCTTTTTTGTACCAACCTTGTTTGAACATCTTATATTTTGAGAGTCAATTATGCTAATATTATACTGTATCAACAAATTTGGTAAGTTTAAATAATTTAGTCATGAAATGTTTGGATTGTAAACTAGCAAAAAATACTCTTATATATGGGATTATTACGTTAATCATCGTGGTACTTAGTTATAACTTTTTAGATATTAAAGTAACTACAGCGATACATTCAGGTGATTTTTTTGGTACTAAGATAAGTACTTTAGCCTCCTTAATATCTCAGATTACATCATCAAAAGTTTGGGCGGTAATTACTTTAATCGTTACAGTAGTTTGTATTATTAGGTATCTACGTAAAAAAACTTCCGACAAACTATATATAATGTCTCTAGCTTTAATACTAACTATTATCGTTGCAGGTACTCTAAAAGTTTTACTTGCTAGATATAGACCTGAAATGCTTTTATTTAGAAATGAATATGGCTTTCACTTCTTTTCTTTAAAAAAAGCTTATAACTCAATGCCATCTGGACACACAACTTTATCATTTGCTGGCTTATTAGCAATAGCTAATTTTTTTGAGAAAAAATACATTACAATAATTGCTATAATAATTGCGACTATAGTTGCGATAAGTAGAGTTATTGTTTTAGATCACTATGTTTCGGATGTTATATTATCTGCATATATAGGATCATTCTGCTATTTATGGGCAAAAGCTTTCGTAGAAAGTAGACAAAACGCTAAATAAACTCTTTAAAATAAGTCAAGGCCTTTCGGTATACTTCCTGTTTAAAATAGACCACGTGATTTATCGGATACCAATAACTAACCCAACGCCAATTATCAAATTCTGGTGAATCATTGGCCTCTAGGTCAATATTACTTTCAGAGCTTTTCAGTCTTAATAAAAACCACTTTTGTTTTTGTCCAACACATACAGGCTCTTTACCTCTAAGTAATGAGTCTGGAATATCATATTTATACCAATCTCTCGTTGAAGCTATAACTTCAACATCCTGAGGCCTCAAACCGACTTCTTCATGAAGCTCGCGATACATTGCCTGTAAAGGAGTCTCTCCAGATGATACCCCACCCTGAGGAAACTGCCAAGAAGCTCTGTTTCTTCTTTGACCCCAAAAAACTCTATTTTGTCTATTAAGTAAAATTATGGCAACATTTGCCCTATATCCACTTTTATCTATCATTATCTAAGAAATATTTCTTCTACCTAATATTTATTCTAAACTAATTTTTGACAGTTTGTTACTTTTCTAGTTCCAATAATTAAGCTTAATATAAATAACAAGTTATATATTTTAAAAGCATATCTTAATAAAAATTCTTATACACAAGCTGATTTTAACTTCTAAGATATACATATCATCATAAATAATTTATTATTATTCAAATCACTAATAATGATTTTAAAAGAGAATCTTGTGTACTCTACTTTAAGTGATTTTTTTCTAAATCAAGCAAAGCAAACACCAGACAATATTGCTATTACAGACTCAAATATAGAGTTAACATACCAGCAAGCTGCTAATCATGTTAAGTTTTTAGCTCAATATTTACAACATAAAGGATATGGACCTCAAAGTATAATTTCTATATATAGCTCTAAGCGCTATGAAATAATTATAGCTTTTCTTGCTATATCTAGTATTGGCGCAAGCTGTGTCCAATTAGATAAATCATTTCCTCTACCTTTACTAAAAAATATTATTGAAGATACTCAATCAGACTTAATATTATGTGATGAAGTACCTGATATAAAAACTACTGAATGTTTTAATTATATCGATATAATTAGTCAATATAACTCAAAAGATGTAGAAAACTTTAAGCAAACCTCTATAGATCCTGAGAAAGGATTTTGGTTAGTGTATTCATCTGGAACTACAGGCAAAAATAAAGGTATAGCGATATCTCATAGAGCAATCTTATCTTCTTATGATATTAGAGAAACAGTCAAAGCATATGATGAAAATAGCTCTATTGGCTGTAATATTTATTATCTATGGGAAGCTTTTAGACCTCTTATTAAAGGTGGTCGAACTAATATCATCCCTGATGATATACTTTATGACTTCAAAGCACTATCACAATATATTAAAGATAAAAAAATTAATGAAATATTATTTACACCATCATATCTAGAAACATTACTTTCAACATCCAAAGATATTGCTAAAGAAATATTTAAAAATATAGATACTTGCTGGCTTAATGGTGAAGTCGTCTCTAGCTGGCTACAACATAACCTAGAAGAGTTTATGTCAGAAACAAATATCTATAATTTATATTCAATCTCAGAGTGTCATGATGTCGCTACTTACAAACTACATAAAAATGATAAGAATCTAGAGACTGATGGAATTGTACCAGTTGGTCATGTACTACCTAAAGTAGAAGCTATTGTTTTAGATGATAATAAACAAATGGTCAAAAATGATGATAAAGGAGAAGTTTATATTCATGCTATAGGATTAGCTAATGAATATATAAATAGACCAGATTTAAATAAAGAGCGTTTTATACAAGCTAAAGATAGTCCTATAGGTAAACGTCTATATAAAACAGGCGACTATGGTAAATTATCTAAAGATGGACAGCTAATCACAATATATGGTCGCTGCGACTATATTATAAAACTACGAGGCTATACACTTTCGTTACCTTTTATAGAATCAGTTATCAAAGACAAACTTGATATTATGCATTGTGTTGTCAACAAAACTGGAGAGACTAGAATGTCAGAATATCTAGTTGCATATTTAGAAATCCCAAAAGATAAACAACAAGATTTCTGTGAAAAATGGCAACTTAAAGACAACAAGCCCTCAAAAGCACTTCTTGACAAAATATCACCTTTCTTAGCACACTATATGCTACCTAAAAATATAGTTCTTCTCGATGAAATCTCTCTAAATAGATACTCAAATAAATTAGATAGAAATAGCTTAAGTTTAGAAGATAATACTGTTTATGTTGAACAGGAAGTAAAAAATATCGAATCATTAGATGATTATAAATCACTTTGGGCAAATATACTTGGTATCTCAAAAAATGATATTAGTTCAGATAGTTGTTTCTTTGATCTTGGTGGTTCTTCACTATCAACCATGTTACTAATAAGCAAACTTAAAGAACTTAGTTTTGAAGTTAAAATAACTGACTTTATTGCAGCAAGTCAACTTAATAGTAGCTATAACTTATTATCAAAATCTTCTAATGATTCTGAACAAGATCTCTCAAAATTAATTCTAGATGATGTTGATAATTTATTTACAGATTTGAAGCCTAAAATACAAAACCTTAAACAAGAGCTAAACAAATCATCTAAAAATATACTTCTTACGGGGGTAACAGGCTTTCTTGGATCTCATACTCTTAAAACATTAGTTACTAATAAAAATATAGAAGCTATTTATTGTTTAGTTCGCGCTAAGAACCAACAACAAGCTGAAACTAGACTAGAAAATATCCTTAAAAAACTCAATATTGAAAAATCTCGTAAAATTGTTTGCCTCGTAGGAGATATTTCAGCAAAAGAATTTAGTTGGCAATCAGGAAAGTATATAGAGTATGCCAGCAAAATTGATACTGTAATTCATACAGCTGCATCTGTTAATTTATTGCTACCATATAATGCTCTAAGAAGTAGCAATTTTATTGGAACCGCAAATATTATTGATTTTTGTTCTACAAGCAAAACAAAACATTTAATCCATATATCTACAAATGGTATTTTCCCTTTACATCTAAACAAAAAGTTTAGTGAAAACCAAAATATCGAATGGCTAGACTCATTACAATCAGGATATTCTCAAACTAAATGGGCTGCTGAAAAACTAATTCATAATTCAGTAGAGAAAGGATTAAATGCTACAGTACTCAGACTAGGTAATATTTCACCTGTATCTAATAATTATATTAATGATTCAGATACAAATTGGATATTAATCAAAGAAGTAAATTCGCAGCAGAAAATACCAACTGATATAAATCTAGAAATGACTCCAATTGATCACATTTCTAAGATTATAGAACACCTTGTCCTAGAGAAGCATGCTGATAGATATATCTACAATACAACTAACAAGAACTTCCTTAATGCACAAATATTAGCAAAAGTTTCTAATTATGAGATTATTCCTTCAAAAGCTTGGAGCAAATCAATTACTGATAATTCTGCTAAATACTTAGCTTCTGATCATGCAAATATTGATGCATCAATAAATCTATATGACAGATCAAACTATGAAATGTTAATGTCAGAAATAAATATTGATTATCCAGAAATAACTGAAAACTATATAAATAAAATCTTCTTAAGGAGAGATGATGAATCTACTCAAGGATAAACACATACTAATAGTTGGAGCATCTAGTGGAATGGGTAAAGCTATAGCTGAGCTATGTCTTACTAAAAAAATGAAGATCTCTTTATGCTCTCGCCGTGAAGCAAATATCACAGGTGACAATGTTTTTTATCAATCTGTAGATATTCAAAAGCTAAGTTCTGTGGAGAGTTTTATCACTAACTCTATAGAAACCTTTGGCGAGTTTGATTATATAGTTAACTGTGCTGGGGTAATGTACTATCAATGTATAGAAAATAGAAACTACGAAGAATGGATGAAAACTATAAATACTAATGTAATTGGTTTTACAAATCTACTTTACTCAGTTTTACCATCTCTAATCAAAAATAAAGGAATGCTTATTAATATAACATCTGATGCAGCTAGACAGGCTTTTCCAGGACTTGCGATATACTCTGGATCAAAAGCATTCATGGAATATACTCTAAGAGCAGTGCGCCAAGAACTAATAGATAAAGATGTTAGAGTTATAAATATCCAACCAGGAAATGTTGCAACACCTTTACAAAATATGTCATCTGATAATGATGCTGTCAAAAAATATGCTAGTGATGACACTAAGTGTTTCATAACACCTCAGCAAATAGCTGAAACGATAGTCTTTGCTATGAATCAACCCAAAAATGTTGCTTTAAATGAAATTCTTATAGAACCTCAAAAAGAGCCTATTAGTGGTTAACAAATAGGTCTATAAAATAAATTATTAATCTTATTAAGCTTTTAGTATTGTAGATCTCTAAGCCAAAATTCAAAATATAGAATTTTCACCATATAAGTAGTTTGGTAACTGAAAGGTATTTAAAGCATAGCCTCCCTTTAGATCAGAAGGTTGGTCACCTATTGAAATAAGTACCTTATATCCTAAAGACTCTATATATGCTCTTTTTTCAGCCTTAAAATTTTTAAAATTCTCAGAAGAATATATAGTGATATCTTCTGGAAAGACAAAAACATCTTCAAAATCAACATACCCAGCATTTTGTAATGCTTGTTTTGTTGCATCCAAGTAGGTTGCAAATCTAGCACTAATAAAAAATACTTTAATCCCTTTATTAATACAGTATTGATAAAAATCTAAAGTTGGCTTTATTGGTTCAACATCCGTCTTAGCAAGAAGTTTATCCCAGATGCTATGATTTTCCTCTTGAGGAAATCCAACATCTTTAAGCGATTTGTAGTGATTTAATGATGTCTCATCAATATCTAGAACTATAGCACAGTTTTGTAAATCTACTTGTGAATTAATTACTTTTTTTGCTTGTTGAAGAATTTCTCTAACCTGATTAGTATAAGCATCACTCTCATAGAAAGAAATAATATCTTGTCTTGTCATATTAGATCTATTTTAGACCTAACTCTTTTAATCTCTCATCTAAAAACATTCCAGCTTGCGGATACTTATCAGATAAATAAACTTCAGATTTTGGATGGATAAAGCAAGGTGTTGAAATCCTATCTAAATTTTCAATTTCACCTTCTGGCTTTACAACTCTATGTTTAGTTGCAATGTATTCACCATGTGTCATTTCTTGTAGCATATCACCAATATTTATAACCAATGACTGACTATCACATGGCACATCAAACCACTCGTTACTTACAGGTGATAAAACTTGTAATCCTGGTGAAGAAGCTATAGGTAATAGAGTAATCAAATTAATATCCTCATGTGCTGCAGCTCTAACAGCCCCTGGCTCCTCATCACCTTGCATAGCTGGATAATGTAATATTCTAAGTAGCGTACCCTCGTAAGAGACCGTATCTCTTAGTCTTTGCGGTAACTTACTCGCTACTACAGGATCCATATGGTCATCTATCCATTGTAAAAGAGTCTCTCCTAAAGTCATCATTTTCTCAAACATTTCTTTTGCAGCGTTACTAACTTCTGCTGGATATCTACCATCAGGAAAATATAAATGATAAAAATGTTTAATATCTCTTACAGTTTCACCTTTAGCAACTTCCGAAACATCCTTTGGAAAATAACCATCTTGTCTCTCAACATCAAACCTATATTTATCAGCTTCTCCTGATTTTAAAAACTCTTGCCATTCTTTATAAACTGTTTGGATAAGACTCCAGTCAATTGGATGAGTTTTTAAAACTGCAAAACCAGTCTCCTTCAAAGATTTTGTAAATTCTTCTGGCGCATTATCTGCATAATAGTCAACACTACGGATATTCATTATTACTCCATTAATTTTGAGAGAAAACACTAAAACTTGAGCACATATTATAACAATAATACACTATCGTTGCATCTTTTAGATTACTTCAAATCACTTAATTAACCTCAGTTCGATAATTACTTCATGTCTAAATATTTATAATTATCGAACTGAGGTTAATGTAATATTCTATTTTTCTTTTTCTAAAAGAGAAATAACATCTTCAATTGACATAGGTTTAGCTAAGAAAAATCCCTGAGCTGCATCACATTCAATTTGTTGCAGCAACTTAACCTGTTGCTGATTTTCTACACCTTCTGCGATCATATACATACCAAGGGTAGATCCCATCTTTATGATAGCTTCAGTTATTGCAAAACTTTTCTTATCTTTATCTATATCTTTAATAAAACTAATATCTATTTTTAGCACGCTTACCGGTAGATCTTTCAAATAGCTAAGAGACGAATGTCCAACCCCAAAATCATCAATAGCATTTGAGTAACCTTCTACTGCTAATTTTGATAATAACTTTATAGCTGTTTTTTTATGACGTATCAGAGCTGTTTCTGTCACTTCAAAACACACTTTTCTATTAGCAATTTTGAAATTTTTAACAATTTTAATTAGACTATCAAATGCTTTTACATCATCCATATAAAAAGCAGAAACGTTTAGTGATAATTTTATATTTTCAAACAACTCAGGATATCGCTCTTCACATTCTCTAAACTCTCTAAGTGCCTTATTAAAAACTACTTTTGTGAGCTCTTTTATCAGTCCGACTTGCTCAGCAACAACTATAAACTCACCAGGAGATACTACTCCAAGCTCAGGGTCTATCCAGCAACATAAAACCTCTACTCCGCATATTTTCATTGTTTCAAGATCATACTGAGGTTGATAATGTACAAATAGAGCATCATTTACTATCGCATCACGTAGCTTATTCTCTATTTTATTTAATCGCACATACTCTTCTTTTAATTTTTGTGAGAAAAATGAGTAGCTTGAACCAGATACCTCTTTTGCATTATAAAGGGCTAAATCAGCATGCTTTGCAAGTTCCTCATAGTTTAAGCCATCATTTGGATATATTGCTATACCAATACTAATAGAAATATGAGCATTGCTACCTTTTATCTCTATTGATTGGGAAAATATTTTGGTAATTTTCTCAATGAACTTAGTCAGATGTAGAATAGTTTCCTCATTATCAATCAATATAACAAATTCATCCCCACCAAATCTAGCTGCTACACAACCTTTAGGTAAAATCCTTTTGATTTCACTAGCCACTTTTTTTAATAATAAATCACCAATATCATGGCCCAAAGTATCATTAACTATTTTAAATTTATCTAAATCACAAAATAAAATTCCAATCTTTTTAGTAGCTTGGCTTGCGTTCGATATAGCATTTATCGTTAATTCCTGAAAAAATGTTTTACTTGCCAATCCTGTCAGATGATCTAAATTTACTAAATCCCTAATTTCTTGCTCTGACTGCATCAAAGCAAGGGTTTGATCGCGAAGCTTTTTCTCAAGAGCCTTATGCTTACTTATTTCATATGATAAATCGGTAACCTGATTCAGTTGCTTAAAATTAGAAACAAATTTATTTTTTTCAGATATAAAAAGTATGATAGAAATAGAATTTTCAGGACTATCTTTTACTGATAGAATAGAACCTTCAGTATAGTATCTCTTACCATCTTGAGTGAATCCACCTGTCAATAAATTTAAATTTCGTGAGCAGTTTTTAAGGTACTTTTTAAACTTCTCTCCATCATCTACAGCAAGTATTTTCTTATCATCTATAGTCAAAAGAATTGAGTTTGCTTTAGAGTTATAATCAAGAACATTACCATCAATATCTAGCAATAAAAGAATTGCGTTTGGGTTTAATCTCGCTATTATTTCAAAGAAATGATAAATATCTTTTTTCATTTGTCTACAAGCCTATAAACTCTCTACCAATATTATCTTTGGCCTCTTTACTCTTAGGATTTAGATATACAGTCACAAGACACTCTTTATCTCCATTTGCAATAGCTTTATCAATAGATACTTTTGCATAACCTGTAGAATCAGATGCAATAGTACCAAACACGTTTGTAGTCATCATACAAAGTGAAGGTCTATCTATAACCTTTTCAGCAAATGGGCATTGTTTATTACCAAAAACAATTTTATCTTCTGTCTCTTCTATTATATAAAACTCTCCCTTGATTCGCTCTTTTAGATCAACAAGTACTTTACTTAGTAAGTCTTTGGGAATTTTTTCTAGAGATAAAGCATTTTTATACGTCATATTTATCTCTTCACCCATCACCTGCCCAACTACAGAAACAAATCCTTTTGAGTCCTCTTCTCCTACAGTATCTTGTAAAGTACCTGTTAAATGTCTAAGAAGAGTTCTTAGAAAACCATCTCGCTCTAAAGGAATATTTATCTTTTGGATATCTTTCATGATCTCGTCCCCCAATTTCCCCTGATAGTCAAATACATTATACTCAAATATAAATACAAATGTATATAGCTTCGTTACTACGAATATTCTTAAAAAAATTACTATTTTAGCCTCGAGGATGATGCTTCTGATATATTTCTTGTAAACGATTTTGTGATATATGTGTATATATTGTAGTTGTAGATACACTACTATGGCCAAGAAGTAGTTGCACTGATCGTAAGTCAGCACCATGGTTAAGTAAGTGAGTAGCAAAAGCGTGTCTTAATGTATGTGGTGATATTTGAGTACTTATCTCTGCTGTAAGAGCATAACTTTTTATACGGTGCCAAAATGATTGGCGCGTCATTCTTTTAGAATGTTGACTAATAAAGATAGCTTTTTCTTTAAAGTTTTTAGCTAGATTAAAACGAGACTCTGTAAAATATTTCTGCAAGAACTCTAAAGCATACTCTCCCATAGGCACAATCCTCTCTTTAGAGCCTTTACCTAATACTTGAATTACTCCAATATTAACATCAACATTTTCAACATCTAAACCAACTAGTTCACTCACACGCAACCCTGTTGCATACATTAGCTCGAGCATAGCTCTATCTCGGATTCCAATATCTAAAGTTAAATCCGGTGCTTGTAATAACGCTTCAACATCTGCCTCTGTCATATCCTTAGGCAAACTTTTAGCTAACTTTGGCATAGTTAATTTAGCAGTAGGATTATTCTCAATTTGACCAGATCTAAAAAGCCATGCATAAAATTTACGCAATGTAGATATCATTCTGGCATTAGAGCGACTACTATAACCATTTTTAGAACGATATGAGATAAAAGCATATAATTGCTCAAAGTCTAAACTAACTAAATCAGCTTTTGAAAAATAATTTTGAAGAAATTTAAGATCTGTACGATACGATGAGATTGTATTTTGACTCAAACCATGTTCAAGCCAAAGATTATCAAGAAAAGTATCAACGACTGTAGACACTTTTTGATTTTCCTAGAATTATACTTTTTCTTTAATTCTAGCTGCTTTACCAGTACGGCCTCTCATGTAGTATAGCTTAGCTCTACGTACATCTGCTTTCTTCTCTACTTTGATACTATCGATCAATGGAGAATGAGTTTGGAAAGTTCTCTCAACACCCATACCTGAAGACATTTTTCTTACCGTGAAAGCAGAGTGAAGACCTCTGTTTCTTTTTCTAAGAACAAAACCTTTGAAAGCCTGGATTCTTTGCTTATCACCTTCTCTAATCCATAGATTAACAGTTATTGAATCACCCGGATTGAATTCTGGAAGATCTGTTCTGATTTGTGACTTTTCTACTAGTTCAACAAATTTATTTTTCATTATTATTCTCCTTTTGTGCTTACCTTATCTATTTTATAATCATTTATAATTTGCTTATCTTCTTCAGATAGGCATAGGCACTCTATTAAATCTTTACGACGCTCATAAGTTCTTATTAACTTCTGTTTACGCCTCCATTTTGCTATTTCCTTATGATTACCAGATAACAAAACACTCGGCACTGCATTACCATCAGGTAAAACAGCTGGCTTTGTATAATGCGGGTAGTCCAACAGACCATCATAAAAAGAATCTTCAATCGCAGAATCTTTATTACCCAACACTTCTGGCAATAGTCTAATCAGACTATCCATAACAAGCATAGCAGGGAGCTCACCACCACTTAAAACAAAATCACCCACAGAGATTTCCTCATAGACATGATCTTGTATCAGGCGCTCATCAACCCCTTCATATCTACCACAAAGTAGTATCAGTGAATCATTTTTTAAAAGCTCTAAAGCCTTCTTATGATTAAATACACCACCTTGAGGTGACAAGTATACTACTTTTGTATTACAACCTAAAGTACTTTTTGCATCTTTAATAGCTTTTGATAAAGGTTCATATTTCATAACCATACCAGCTCCACCACCAAAACTAGTATCATCTACAGTAGCGTGCTTGTCTGTCGTATAGTCACGAGGATTAAAACAATCTATAGATGCCTTCTCATCATTAACTGCCCTAGCTGTAATCCCAAAATCATTTATTGCTTTAAACATTTCTGGAAATATTGATATTATTCCGAATTTCATTTTTATAAATCTCTAACTAAAACAGCTCTAATTGTAGTACTTAGAACTAATAAACACAAATACTTGAGTGATAAAATAAACTTTTTATATTATGAAATGCACATAACAGCTTAAGTTACAAAAAATTCATAAACCGCACCTTTGCGATAAGCAGTTATCAAGTCAATGATAAAAGGCTTCAACTGTTTGAATCAATTATTTTAAATAATTGATGAGTTTTGAAGACTGCATTGACATGTAACTAGCGATAATAGGTGCTAGCTAGCATTTTTGCTTACTTTTTGTGCAATGCAAGAAGTAAGACGCATCAGCTTACAAAGTAAGCGGCGAAACATAGAAGTACAATATAATAAATACTTATAAATTTAAGTTAATAATCATATTCCCAATCAACAACTATTTTCTTTGAATCAAGATCTTCACTAATAATATACTGTTTAACATAAGGAATCAGATACTCAGAAGATTCTTTTTTACAAACCAACACTTCATTAGCACCAGTTTCTATAAGATCTACAATCTCACCAAAAGAATCATTATTAGTATTTATAACATCACAACCAATAAGATCCTTGAAGTACGCTTCACCATTATCTAACTTAGGTAAAGCCTCTTTAGGAACACCAATCAATGCATTAACATATTTTTTCGCTATTTCAGCATCATCAATATTTGCTAGCTTAATGTAAAGCTTATCAGCTCGTCTTAAAACACTCTCGTCTTTAAGTGGTTGCCAAACATTATTAGCTGGCAACTGGATATACCAGTCACCATAACTTAAAAGAGTTTCTATTGAGTTTGCCAAAGGATATAAATTAAGCTCACCATCAAGCTTATACGTAGCTCCAACTTTAGCTATTTCTACAAAATCCTGTGACATAAAAGATAATTAATTATGAAATTATATTAAGCAGCTTTTTTAGCTTCTTTGATTAAGCTAGCTACTCTGTCTGAAGGTTGAGCACCTTTAGCAAGCCAAGCTTCAGCCTTTGCTAAATCAAGCTTTAATCTTTCTTCGCCGCCTTTAGCTAATGGGTTAAAGAAACCTAATCTTTCGATGAATCTACCATCTCTTGGGCTTCTTTTATCAGCAACTACGATTCTATAGAAAGGACGCTTTTTAGCTCCACCACGAGCCATACGAATTACTACCATTTATTTATTCTCCGGTTTTATATTTTTAATCTATTTAAATATTTAAATTTAGTAACTAAGCCTAGCAGCCATAAACTTAGCAAAAATTTATGCAAAAATTTAATAGCAATACTTTAAAGTCTCTCGACTAAAAAGTCAATAGTTGACTTAATATAAACATAAATATATAATACCCCAAGTCGCTGTATTTAACAAACAACTTGCTTGCGACATTAAAGAATAAGCTAAAGCGTTTCTACTAATTTTTTAGAAAATTCCTAGAAACCTTTTAGCTATAACAAACTAAAAGGGAACAAGATATGTCAAAAAATTATTTATTTACTTCTGAATCAGTATCAGAAGGACATCCAGATAAACTAGCTGATCAAATTTCAGATGCAATACTAGATGAGATTCTTAAGCAAGATAAGAATGCTCGAGTAGCGTGTGAGACTCTAGTAAAAACAGGTATGGCATTAGTTGCTGGTGAGATATCTACTTCTGCATGGGTAGATATTGAAGAGCTAGTTAGAAATGTTATTACAGAAACTGGATATGATAATGCTAATAAAGGTATTGATGGTAGAACATGTTCTGTTATCAATGCTATTGGTAAACAATCAGGTGATATTGCTCAAGGTGTCGATCGTGGATCTCTAGAAGATCTTGGTGCCGGTGACCAAGGTTTAATGTTTGGCTTTGCAACAAATGAAACACCTACTCTTATGCCTTCAGCTATCTACTACTCTCACTTACTAATGAGAAAACAAGCAGAGCTTAGAAAATCAGGTAAATTAAAATGGTTAAGACCAGATGCCAAAGCTCAAGTAACACTTGCTTATGAAAATAATAAACCTAAGTTTATTGATACAGTTGTTTTATCAACTCAGCACGATGAGTCAATTTCTCAAAAAGAATTACACGATGCTGTAATTGAGGAAATTGTCAAAGAAGTTATACCTGCAAATCTAATCACAAAAAATACTAAATATCACATCAATCCAACTGGTGTATTCCTTATTGGAGGCCCTCAAGGTGACTGCGGATTAACTGGTAGAAAAATTATTGTTGACACTTATGGTGGCGCTGCTCATCACGGTGGTGGTGCATTCTCTGGAAAAGATCCATCAAAAGTAGATCGTTCTGGTGCATACATGGGCAGATATATTGCAAAAAATATAGTTGCTGCTGGCCTAGCAGATAAATGTGAAGTTCAAGTTGCATACGCTATTGGTGTTGCAACTCCTGTATCTCTAATGGTAAATACTTTTGGTACAGGTAAGGTAGCAGATAATACTATTGAAAAGCTTGTTAATGAAGTCTTTGATCTTCGAGTTGGTAAAATCATTGAAAATCTAGATTTACTAAATCCAATTTATAGAAAAACTTCTAACTATGGCCACTTTGGACGTGAACTTCCTGAATTTAGTTGGGAAAAAATTGACAAAGCAGATGCACTTAAATCTTTAACTAATATTTAATCTTTATTTTTCTCTTAAAATCTATTTAATTTATTCAAATAGCCTTATCTTAAAACTAAAGTTTAATTGTCTTTATTAAATGAAATATTATTACTAAAGCTTATGCTACATAGCTAATTAACCTCAGTTCGGAATTAAAAGCATTGTAAATTAAGGGTTTAGTAGTGTTTTTAGGTTAAAATAAGCGAAAAACC
>NZ_JBGCTX010000019.1:0-36205 GCF_041102755.1 Francisella sp. 19X1-34 | reverse complement strand
TTTCGCTTATTTTAACCTAAAAACACTACTAAACCCTTAATTTACAATGCTTTTAATTCCGAACTGAGGTTATATTAGCAATATTGTTGTTTATTGTTGGGATTTTCCTGATAGCTTTATTTGATAAAGAAAGCTCAAAATTGAAAGCCAATAAAATCAAGCGATATGAAAGGTCATTCTTACAGATGTTAAAAGAGGTTCTGACTAAAAGAAGCTTTTGGTTTACTACATTATTTTTTACAGGATTATTTAGTGGTATTTTAACATTTTCAGATTTATTTAATGTAAGCTATCAGATGGATACTTTTGGCATTAGTCATGAAAATGCTATTAGCCTTAATGGGATGATACCAATAGGCATAGCAGTGGGAGGACTTTTAGCGGGACAGTTGTCATCTAAATATTCAAATCAGCTTGTAGCAATAGGTTTTAGCTTTATAGCTCTTTTAGCTATTCTTCTGATTTTATATGTTCCTTTCTCTGAAGATTATCGCTTAGAAATAAGTTATATAGTCAATTTTATATTCGGTGTTGGGTGTGGTAGTGCGATTTTAGCTTTTGAAGAGGTTCGCTTTACAGTTAGTAGTTTAAGTAATAGGGTGCTTGCTAATTCACTTATTTTGACAATAGCATACTTGTTTAATGGACTTATTTTACAGCCACTTATTGGATTTGTTGTTGACCATACTACTGTAGCTGGAGATAGATTTTATGTCTTATTTAGTGCAAATTATATGCGCTGGTTATATGATGATAGTATTGATAACTTATGGCATAGGTATGATGGAGGGCTATCTCTTATTACCTTAGTTTTAATTGTTAGCTTTTTATCAAGTATATTTTTTAAGTCAAAAAGAATTTAGCTAGATATTTTTCTGTTATTAATAATCGAATGGCCAAAAGAGATTGCTAATATTACAATACCAATAGATCCGCTAAACCACTCAGGAATATTAATAAATATCTTTAATAGTAGTATTGCAGCTAAAAAGCCTATTGCATAATGAGCGCCATGTTCAAGGTATATATACTTGGCTAATGTCTTTTTCTCAACAAAAAGTATAGTTAGAGATCTAACAAACATAGCTCCAATGCCAAGGCCTATCATTATTATTATTATATTTGTACTAATCGCAAAAGCACCGACAACACCATCAAAACTAAAAGAAGCATCAATTATTTCTAGATAAATAAAGCCCATCAAGCCATTACGAGCTACATCTAGTGTACTAACTTTAGTCGAATCAAAAAATGAATTAAGTAGTCCTAGGCCTTCATGGACAATTATCCCCAAAAGATATGCTATAGCTAACTCACCTTGGTATGGAGTATCTGCAATATAGATTACAATAAGACCAATCACAACTGCAAAGAAAATGTATCCGCCATTGTATTGGCGAACTTTGTTTGTCAATCTATTGTTTTCAATTAGAGGTATCCAGTGGTGTCCTTCATTTTCACTAAGAAAAAAGTTTAAAAATACCATAAGTAAGAAACTACCACCAAAACTACAAATATATGGCATAGAGTGCTCTAATATTTGTTGGTACTTTTCTGGATCATTTAATGCTAGGTGTATAACATTTACAAAGTGAGCACCACTAGAAAGTGTTACTAATAAAATAGGAAATATTAGACGCATTCCAAATACTGCTATAGGGATTCCAACATAAATAAAAATCTTTTGCCATTTTTTTGACATTTGACCAAGAACTTTTGCATTTATAATGGCATTATCAAAACTTAGAGATATCTCCAGTGCTGCTAAGATTAATACTGTGTACGTTGTAACAAGAGGTATTGATGGATACAAGTATTCTCCAAGGACTATACCAATTGCAGTTACGATAATCGATCCGTAGAAATATTCTAAATTTTTCAAAGTATCTTAGTTCTTATGTTTTATAAAGCATAGATTTTACCATATAATAGTTTATTAATTGATACTTTAAGACAATTAGTATGTCGATAGCACTGTATACCTTAATTTTTTTAGCAATATGTTTTTTTGCTTGGCGAAATTTTATGAAAAATAAAGAATATGCTATAGATGTGGCAGAGCGCTCATCACAAAAGCATAATTTGGATTTATTAGACGACACTGTTTGCTTACGTAAAATTACTATTAAATTTGAGAATAAGAGAATGGTTTTTTATAGGATATATTCATTTGATTATAATACAGTAACTTCTGAGGATAGATATCGAGGATACATCGTTATAAGAAATGGTCGACTTGATGAAATCGTTATATCTGATTTTGAAAAAGCAGATATTGTTAAAGAAAATATTATATCAGAGCCAGAAAGTTCATCACACAAACCAGCAAATAATATTATAGATTTTGATAATTAGGAATATATATGATTCATTTACACCAGTTACCGCCTTTAAAAGATAGAAACTACAGCTGTAGTCCTTTTTGTTTGAAATTAGAACTTTATTTTAAAGCTATGGATATTAACTATAAAAATCATTTTAATTTAGAGTTCAACAAATCACCAACAGGGAAAATGCCTTATATAGAGACAATGGGTAAAAAGTTTGCTGATAGTAATCTTATCATCAAGATGCTCGAGCAACAAAATCAAGTAGGTATAGATGATCATTTGAGCTTAGAGCAAAAAGCTATTTCTACAGCTTTTATAAGACTTTGTGAAGATAGTTTATATTGGGTAGGTGTATATAGCCGCTGGGCAGATAAAAATAATTCTAATTGGAAAAAAGACTTTATAGAAGCTACAAAACTACCTAAAGCAATGGCTAATATTATTTTCCCTGTAGCAAAAAGAAATACTTTACGTCAGCTTAAAGCTGCTGGAGTTGTTAATTTAACTAATGATGAGATTTACTCTAAAGCTGAGGAGAACTTATCTGCAATAGCAAATTTTTTAAATGGTAGAAAATATTTTTTTAATGATCAAGTTTCTCTAGTTGATCTAGTTGTTTTTAGTTTTGTTATTATGATTTATGATGGTAGTTGTGGTAAGCGCTTACAAAACTTTTTATCTAGTTTAGATATAGGTAATTTTATAGATAACATGAAGCATAAGTTTAATATTTAGGTGATTTTTGGATGGATATAAATTTTCTTGAGTTAGATATAGCTACATTAAGAAATAATATTTCTATAATAAAAAAATATACACAGACAAAGTTGTGTCTACCTGTTAAGGCTAACGCCTATGGACATGATTTAAATATTGTTGTTAAAAATACAAAAGATCTTGTTGATTTCTATGCGACAGCATGTGCGAGTGAAGCTTTAGAGGTTTATAAAGGTTGCTCAGTAACTCCTATATTAATTTTTGGAGTCATTGAAACTTATTATCTTAAAGAATTAATAAACAAACAAATTAGACTTAGTATTCACCGTTTTAGAGATATTCAAGACATAGAGCACTATGCAAAGCAAAGTGGCAAAAAAGCTAAAGTGCATATCTTTGCTAATACAGGTATGAACATGCTCGGGATAAATAGTGAGCATATTGCAGATATCGTAGAAAAAGTTCAAAGGTCTAAATATATAGATTTAGAAGGTATATATAGTCATTTAGCTTGCGCAGATGAAAAAGATAACTCATTTAATCAAGTCCAAATAACTAGGTTTAGATATATACAGCAGTTTGCAAAGTCTATAAATAATCAAATAATATGTCATTTAGCAAACTCATATGGATGTATAGGGCAAGATAATATAAGTTTTGATATGGTTCGACCAGGTATCTTAAGCTATGGTTTTTTACCTGACTTTAGCGTTTCTAAGCACTTAGAGGCTATCAAACCAGTTGCAAGTTTAGTTACGCAAATAGTGAAGTTAATAACATTAGATAAAATATTTGAGGTTGGATATTCTATAAGCTATGTTGGTAAAAAAGGCGAGTATATAGCTATACTCCCTGTAGGTTATGGAGATGGATTTTCTAGAGCTCTTGGAAATAATGGTTTTGTCTATATTAAAGATAAATACTATCCAATAATTGGTAGAGTAAATATGGATGCTTTAGCAATATCTCTAGGTTCTAATGATCAAAAATTTAAAGTAGGTGATAGAGTTGAGCTTATATCAAACAAGCCTGAAAGGCTAAATAGTGCCAAAGCTATAGCTAAAAGCTTACAAACTATAGAATACGATATCATAGCTACACTAAATCAAAGAATTATTAGGAAAGAAACCTAGCTTCAAATTATTATAAAACTTTACTTTTGAGTACTCTGAGCATAAACTGAAAGTTACGGTATAAAAAATATTTGTTTTATGGCAAAAAATAAGCTAAATGTGGGTAGCCTTATAGCGATAGGTATAGGGACTATTATGGGTTCTGGCTGGATGTTTTCAGCACAATACACTTCTGAATATGCTGGACCAGCCTCAATATTATCTTGGATTATTGGTGCGGTTCTTATGATTTTTATTGCGCTAACATTTGCAGAAAGTTGCACTATTGTTCCTGTACAAGGGTCTTCATCAAGAATTCCTCATATAACACATGGAACATTGTTAAGCTACATTTTTGCATGGATTACTTGGATTTCTTATTTAGTTTTAGCTCCTATAGAAGTACAAGCTGTAATACAGTATTTAGCAGTTTTCTATCCTAGTTTGATAAATGTTAAAACTGGTGCTTTATCGGGATATGGAACACCCTTAGCTGTAATACTGCTATTAGCTTTCTGTATTTTTAATTTTTATTCATTAAGATGGCTAGTAAAAATCAATAATATAATTACGGTATTTAAAGTTATTGTTCCAATAATTGTCGGAGGATCTTTATTAGTATTATGTTATACATTACCGCAATTAAGTTCAAAAACAGTTGGGCATAGTTTTAAATTTATGCCATATGGGATGAATGGTGTATTATCAGCAATATCATTAGGTGGTATTGGCTATGCGTTTGTAGGCTTTAAAACTATTGTTGAAATGGCTGGAAATACAAAAAAACCATCAAAAGCTATCCCTATAGCGACTATAGGAACGATAGTCACTTGCTTGTTTATTTTTTTGTTTTTACAAATTGCATATGTAACAGTAGCTTCTAAATATTTGCATGGTAATCAATGGGGTGTACAATACCTTTTCCCAAAAGGTAACTCTAGCTTCGGAGCATTTGCTTTAATTGCTCAAGATTTAGGTCAAACTTGGATTATGTATTTCTTATATTTTGGAGCGATACTTTTCCCATTAGTAGCAGGATTGTTGTATTTTTGTGTAGCTTTAAATTCTTTAAATGCAATGGTATCAAACGGCTATATGCCAAAAGTATTAAATAAATTAAACCCAGTTGCTAGCAAGCCTCTTTATGCAATTATTTTAAATTTTTTAATAGCTATGATAATGTTTGCTCCGTTTCCAGGGTGGCAGACAATGACAACATTTTTAACCTCACTAATATCTTTAACATATTTAACAGGTGCGACTTCAACTTTGGCTATGAGGCATAGACTTCCTGATATTCATAGGCCTTTTAAATTAAAAGGAGTGTTTTTAATATCTTTATTAGGTGTTTTCTCATCTACATTAGTTTTTCTATGGAGTGGTTGGGATATTGTATCTAAATCAGGTATAGCAATTTGTATAGCTATTTTTATGCTTGGAGCATATAGAAATTTTGGTGCTGATAAGTCAGAAAAAATCTCTTGGCATTTTAAACAGTCGGTTTGGTTTTGGTTTTATATCATAGCTGTATCGGCAGTGTCATACTTGAGTAATTTTGGTGGAATAGGTTTCTTAGATTTTTATTCAGCAGCAGCTATGTTATTAGTTATTAGTTTTATCACGTGTATAATTGCAAAACACTATTGCTTGACTGCAAGTGAAATAAAGCAAGGTATAGCTTCAGCATTACGTCAACAGAATACCCAATAATTATATTTTATCTATTTAGTTGCTTAGGTTGTTATTTTATTAACTTTAAAAAAGCTGTATTATTATTTATTAAATAATTATCTAAAATACTTCTATGATTAAAGTTTCTTTTCAAGGTGAGCATGGAGCATATTCCGAGCAAGCAATAACTAGTTTTTTAAATCAACAAGGTATAAAAAACTTCCAAACTATACCTTGCCACTCTTTTTCAGATGCTATTGAACAAACCATCATAGGTAGAGCAAATTTTGTGATGCTTCCTATAGAGAATTCTTTAGGAGGTTCTGTAGTTCCAGCATATGATGAGTTAATTAAAAGTAGCTTAAAAGTAAAAGCGGAAGTAGTTTTAAAGATCAAGCACTGTCTAATGGGCTTGCCAGAGACAGAGATTGCAGATGTAAGGAGTGTGATTTCTCATCCTCAAGCGTTATCTCAATGTACTAAAAGTTTAAGACGTTTAAAATTAATACCAGAAGCTTTTGTCGATACAGCTGGAGCTGCGAAGCATATTTTTGAAACTAAGCAAAAAAATCACCTTGCTATAGCTGGGGAGTTAGCTGCTAAAACTTATGGTTTAAAAATTTTCCAAAATCAGTTTGAAGATGAGCATTTTAACTATACTCGCTTCTTTCTTATGGGGTATGATAATATTAATGTTAGTTCTGATAATAGCAAATATAAAACTACACTTATATTTTCCGTTGAAGAAAAGCCAAATGCTTTAGTTAATACTCTAAATATTTTTGGTAAATATAATATTAATTTGACAAAGGTTGAATCCCGACCATCTAGAGATAGAGCTTGGGATTACTTATTTTTTGTTGATTTTGAAGGTTCTGAAGATGATGAGGATATTCAAAAAACTTTATTAGAAGTCCTTAAAAAGAGTACTTTTCTAAAAGTTTTAGGATCTTACCAAACATATAACTTTGAATAATAATGACATATAAAGTTGATATAATTTATAAAAATGTTAAAAATCTAAAAATTTCTTTAAATAAAGAAGGACTAGTTACAATAACTTCTCCAAAAGGTGTAACTAAAAAAGAAATTTTTGCACTACTTGATTCAAAAAAATCATGGATAGAAAAGCATAGCAAAAGGCTTTCTGAGAGTAAGAAATTTGATTATAGTGAATATCAATTAGATCAAGATGATAAAATCTATTTTTTAGGGCGAGAGTATTCTATAAAGCTTACACCATCTAAGCAAAACTTGATTTGTGATCATGAGAGTTATTTTGAATTTTTACTAAATCCAAGTGTTATAAATAATAGAGAATTTAAATTACAGCTACTAGAAGAATTTTATAGAGATAGAGCTGATATTATATTAAATAATCTAGTGGCAAAATTTTTAAAAATAACAAATCAAGAAATACAAAGAGTTACTATAAAAAAAACTAAAACTCGTTGGGGTTCTTGTAATTATGTTAAGAAAACTATTAATTTGAATTTTAATTTGATTTTAAGAGATATTGAAGCAATAGAGTATGTTGTTTTACACGAGATTGCGCATTTGACACATCCAAATCATTCAAAAGAATTCTATAGTTATATAGAAAGCTATATGCCCGATTGGAAAATCAGAGAAAAAAGATTAAAATGAGGTATAAATGACTGTTTTACAATTTTAAAGTGTTTATATCTTTTTAGGAGATTTTATGGAAAGTACTTTTGAGCTTTTTTCTATAGGCGTAGGTCCGTCTTCATCTCATACAATTGGACCAATGAGAGCTGGGTGTGATTTTGTTAATCTGTACAAAGATAAACTATCTAATACTACACATATTAAGATTGATTTGTTTGGATCGTTAGCATTAACAGGTAAGGGGCATAAGACTGATTATGCCGTTGTTCTTGGCATAATGGGATTTTTACCAGAATCTGTAGATATTGAATTAGCAAAAAAATTATATGATGATTGCATAACTCAAAAGAAGTTAGATTTAAATCAAGAATTTAAAATTGATTTTGACTATGATAAGGATTTAGTTTTTCATTATGATGAGTTTTTGCCAGAGCACTCTAATGGAATGAGGTTCTCTTTATTCAATGGAGAAGTATTGCTTTGTGAAAAGGAGTATTTTTCGATAGGTGGTGGCTTTATTGTTGATAAAAAACAAATTAAGAAAGATGAAGTCCCAACAGAAGTTTCATGTAATAAGCCATATAAGTTTGCAAGTATGGCTGAATTAAGAGAACTTTGTCAAAGAGACAATAAAACAATTGATGAAATAATGTTTGAAAATGAAAAGACAGCTTACGGAGAAAAGTACTCTCTTGAAAAGTTAGCTGAGCTCTGGCGTGTGATGGATACATCGATTGAAAAAGGTTTAACTTGTGCCGAGACTATTTTACCAGGGGGACTTAAAGTTAGAAAAAGAGCTCCTAGTATGATTAAAAAGTTAAAAAAGCATAATATAGAAAATACGGATTTTAACTACTTAAATGCTTTTGCAATTGCTGTTAATGAACAGAACGCATGTGGAGAAAGAGTTGTAACAGCTCCAACTAATGGAGCAGCAGGCGTAATTCCTGCGGTGCTAAAATATTATTTACAAACTCATGAAATAATTAATGAAAGTGAGCTTCAAGAAGTAATAAATAAATATCTTCTAGTTTGTGCTGCAATAGGTGTTTTGTATAAATCTGGTGCTTCAATATCAGCAGCAGAAGTTGGTTGTCAAGGAGAAGTTGGCGTTGCTTGTTCTATGGCTGCTGCTGGATACTGTGCATTACTTGGTGGCGATCTTGATTCTATTGAATCAGCAGCTGAGATTGGTATGGAGCATAATCTTGGTTTGACTTGTGATCCTATTGGAGGGCTAGTACAGATTCCGTGCATTGAGCGTAATGCTATGGGAGCTGTGCAAGCTATAAATGCTGCTAAATTAGCGCACTTGGATAGTGGAGAGAAGCGCTTTGTAGGTCTAGATTATGTTATTAAAGTAATGTACGAGACAGGTTTAGATATGTGTAAAAAATATAAAGAAACTTCTTTAGGTGGCTTGGCTACTAATGTTCCTGTGTGTTAATAAATAATATTTAATTCATAGCTTTTATCTTAAGTAAAAATTTATTCCACTAGCAAAATTATACTATTTTAGTATAATTTAGGTGATTTATTATTAAATAGGCAGTTTAGAGTATGTATGATGTAAAAAAAGTTAGAAGAGACTTTCCATTTCTTAAGCAAACTATAAATGATAAGCCAGTTGTTTTTTTTGATACTGGAGCATCAGCACAAAAACCACAAGCAGTAATAGATGCTGTTGCTGAGGCTTATAAGTTTAATTATGCAAATGTTCATAGAGGAGTATATTCTCTTAGCCAAGAAGCTAGTGATAAATATGAAAATGTGCGTTTAAAAGTGCAGCAGTTTATCAATGCTAAACTATCAGATGAAGTTGTTATAACTAAAGGAACAACTGAAGCGATCAATCTTTTAGCAAGTTCTATTGGTAAATCTATGGTTTCTGCTGGTGATGAAATTGTAGTTACAGAAATGGAGCATCATGCTAACTTTGTACCTTGGCAGATGCTATGTGAAGATCATGACCTTATATTTAAAGTAGCTAAAGTTAAGGACAATGGTGAGCTTGATATAGAAAACCTTCTATCTTTAATAACAGGTAGAACAAAAGTTTTAGCAATAACTTTATGTTCAAATGTTTTAGGAACAATAAATCCAGTTAAAGAGATTATTGAGAAAGTTAAAAAAATAAATCCAAATATATTAACTATTGTTGATGGTGCGCAAGCAGTTATTCACTCTAAAGTTGATGTTCAAGATTTAGATTGTGATTTTTTTGTCTTTTCAAGTCATAAATTATATGGTCCAACTGGGGTTGGAGTTTTGTATGGTAAATATGATTTATTAAAAAAACTTCCACCTTATAATTATGGTGGTGATATGGTTGATGATGTGACAATTGATAAAACAACATTTGCATTGCCTCCATATAAATTTGAAGCGGGAACTCCAGATATTGTTGGAACTATAGGATTTGGTCAAGCTATAGATTATGTTAACTCAGTAGGTATAGATAATATTGCTAGTTATGAGCAAGAGCTTTTAAAGTATGCAACCGAACAGTTAAAGAATATAGATGGACTAAGAATAATTGGTGAAGCTCAGCATAAAGCTGGTGTTATTACATTTGTCATAGATGGATGTAATGCTGGAGATATCGGAGAGCTTTTAGCAATTAAAGGAATGTGCGTGCGAACTGGGAAGCATTGTGCCCATCCACTACTTTATAGAATGGGTGTGACAGCAACAGTACGTATGTCTTTTGGGATGTATAATACTTTTGAAGAAGTAGACTTATTTATTAAAGCATTGAAAAAAGTAATATCTCAATTAAAATAAACAATAATAATTTTAGAGGATTAAGTTTATGGTTGAAGTTTTTGATCCTAATAATAGTATTTTAGAAGTTACCCAAGCAGCAGCTAAGCATTTTGAAAAACACTTAGCTAAAGATGGTACAAATATAGGGGTATATGTTGGTACAAAAATTATGGGTTGTTCAGGCTTAGCATATGATATTGATTTTGTAGCGAAGCAACCTGATAATACAACAGAAGTTGATCAACATGGTTTGAAGTTTTTTGTATCTAACAAGTCTATGGACTTTTTAAATGGTCTAAGGATTGATTATGTTAAGCATGATTTTGGTTTATATAAATTAGAGTATACAAATCCAAATGAATCAGCGCGCTGTGGATGTGGTGAGAGTTTTACAGTTTAGGGAATATTTAAATGAAAACAACAGATGTAACTATAATTAGAAGGCAAGTTAAAGCAATCGCTGTGCCTTTTGGGAATGAAATTGAGCTTATGCCAGGTCAAGAAGCATTAGTGACTCAAGATAAAGGCGGTAGCTTCACACTAAATGTAAATGGTAATTTACTTCATCTAGATGGCAAAGATGCTGATGCTATAGGTAAGCAAGTAGTTAAATATCCTGTTGAAGGATATAATATCAAGCCAGGAGATCCTATAAATATGGATGCAATCTGGGATCAGATGAAAACAGTTTATGACCCAGAGATACCTGTAAATATTGTTGATCTTGGTTTGATTTATAATGTTGTTACTAGAAAATTAGAAAATGGTAATTTTCATGTTATTATTGATATGACTCTTACAGCGCCTGGTTGTGGTATGGGGCCAGTTCTTATGACGGATGTTGAAAGACGCGTTGCAATGTTACCTAATGTTGATAAAGTCGATGTTGTCATGGTTTTTGATCCGCCGTGGAATTCAGAGCTAATGACTGAAGAAGCAAAACTAGAGTTAGGATTGTTTTAAATTAGATTATGAATAAGATAGCAATTTATCCTGGAACTTTTGATCCAATAACAAATGGTCATATTGATTTAGTTGATAGAGCTTTAAATATATTTGATGAGATAGTTGTAGCAGTTTCAACAGCATATGGTAAAAATACTCTTTTTGATTTAGAGCACAGAGAGCAAATGATTAAAGAAGTTTTTAACAGTAATAAAAGAGTTAAAGTAGTTAGCTTTGAGGGACTGCTTGTAGATACAGCTGTTAAGCATAATGCTTGTGCTATTGTGAGAGGGTTGAGGGCTGTTTCTGATTTTGATTATGAATATCAGATGTCTAGTATGAACCATAAGCTAAATAGTGATATTCAAACGATATTTCTTACTCCAAGTGAAAAGTTTTCATGTATATCTTCAACTTTAGTTAGGGCTGTTGCTGTTCATAATTACACGCGTGTTGATGAATTTGTTCCAGAATGCGTATTCCGAGAAATAGAATCAAAGTATAGGAATAAAGGATAAGCTATGGCTTTGTTAATTACTGATGATTGTATAAATTGTGATATCTGTGAGCCAGAGTGTCCTAATGAAGCTATATTCCAGGGTGAAGAATACTATGAGATTGATCCTGATAAATGTACAGAGTGTGTAGGTCATTTCCCAGAATCGCAATGTACAAAAGTTTGTCCAATTAGATGTATAGTTAATGATCCTGATAGAGTCGAAACTCAAGAGCAACTTTTAGAAAAGTACCAAAAGCTAGTTTCTTAAATTTGCTTTAAAAAAAGCTTGAAAAAACTTACCAATAATGTAAGATACAGAAGTCGTGTATTTCAATTATAAATATTAAAACAAGTTTAAGAAAGGAGTTTTTGATGAAACTAAGAAATATCGTTATGGCTACATCTGTGCTATTAGGCACAGCTACAATGTCTTTTGCAGCTAGCTCTGATAACATGGATACATCAGCTAAGACTGATAAATCAGCAGCTACTTCAACTGCTACTGATAGTGGCTTTGAGTCAAATACTTTCATCAAGCCTTTTGCAAATACATATAGCTCTTTAACAAATGAAAATAACACATGGGGACCACAAGATAGAACAGGTCAGTGGTATTTAGGTGTAGGAGCTAGTGGTCTTGCAGGAACTCCAAATTCACCTTCAGGTGCTGCTGCTAACTTTACTCTTGGTTATAACATAAATAAATACTTTGGAGTTCAGTACTTCCAGTTAGTAGGTAGAGATTTTGCTGGTTTAGGTGAAGGTGTTGTTAACTTTAGTAATAGCACTATGTTCACACCTTATGCTGTTGGTGGTGCTGGTTGGGCTAATTTAGCTGGTCAAGCAACAGGTGCATGGGATGCTGGTGGTGGTCTTAAGTTTGAACTATCTAGAGATGTTCAAGCAAGTGTTGATTATAGATATATTCAAACAATGGCTCCTAATGTTTCTGGTGAGAATGGTAGAGCAGGTACTAACGTAATAGGTGCTGGCTTAACATGGTTCTTTGGTGGCAAAGCTAACCCTAATAATGATACTGCTAATATCCAGGATAATGGTGCTAAAACAGCTGCACAAACTACAGCTGCAGTACCTACAATAGACGAGTCTAAGTACGTTCTTCCACAAGGTATCAAGCAGTGTGAAGGAAACTTTAATTTAACTAAAGATGGTGTTGCATGCTATACAGTTAATGGTGATAATGTAACAGTTTATTTAGATACTAAATTTGCTTATGATAGTGCTGCTCTTAACTCTAGAGGTAAAGAAGCTATATCATCTTTTGTTAAGTATATGAAAAACAAAAATATTGCTTCTGTAACTATTAAAGGCTATGCTTCTCAAGGTCAAACAGGACAAGAGTTTGCATTATATAATAAGAAACTTTCTAAGCAAAGAGCGCAAGCTGTATCTAGTTATATGGAAGAGTTAGGTTTAGCTAGTAGTAAAATAATGACTAAAGGTTTTGGATATACTTATACTATTCCTGGTATAAGCAAATCTGATGCTCGTAATCAACGTGTTGAAGCTAGTGTTTCAGCTCCTTTAAAACAGAATTAATTTTTTCTACAGATTCTCTTTTTTAGTATTTTTCTAGTAATTTAAATTCTATTTTATAATATCACTACTAAGTTAATATTTATTCATTTTTATCTAATGTGAAACTATGTAAAAAAATCTAAGCTTGTTATATAATTTGTCCACTTGCAAATAATTTATTTAAAATTAAATGTCACAATACTATTCTAATAAAGATTTATTTAATTCACCTAACTTAATTGGACAAACTGTAACTGTAAAAGGCTGGGTACGTAGTCGTAGAGATTCAAAAGCTGGATTTTCTTTTGTAGCTGTTCATGATGGCTCTTGCTTTGATCCTATACAAGCAATTGTTCCAAATACAGTTGATAATTATTCTGAAGAGGTTTTAAAATTAACAAAAGATTGTTCAGTTGTAATTACTGGTGAGCTAATAGCATCACAAGGAAAAGGTCAAAGTGTTGAAATTCAAGCTGAAAAAGTAGAAGTATATGGCTGGGTAGATAGTCCAGAAACATATCCTGTATCGCCAAAGCGTCATACAATGGAGCATCTGCGTGAAGTAGCTCACCTTCGAACAAGAACAAACATTATAGGAGCTGTTGCGAGAGTTAGAAATCAATTAGCTAATGCTATACATAATTTTCTAAGTGATAAAGGGTTTCTTTGGGTAAATACACCTATTTTAACTTCTAATGATTGTGAAGGGGCTGGTGAACTTTTTAGAGTATCAACTCTTGATAGCTTAAATCCTCCTTTAGATGAACAGGGTAAAGTAGACTTTAAAGAAGATTTCTTTGGTAGAGAAACATTTTTAACAGTCTCAGGACAGCTAAATGTAGAAAGCTATTGTTGTTCATTATCAAAAGTTTATACTTTTGGTCCTACATTTAGAGCAGAAAACTCAAATACTAGCAGACATTTAGCAGAATTTTGGATGATTGAGCCAGAAATAGCTTTTGCCGATTTAAATGATGATGCTAATTTAGCTGAAGAAATGCTTAAGTCAGTTATTCAAACAGTGATGAATAATTGTAAAGATGATTTAAATTTCTTTAATCAATTTGTACAAAAAGGATTACTAGATAAGCTAAAAAATGTTACAGAGAAAGGATTTGTTAGAGTTGAATATACAGATGCGATAGAAATCTTAAAGCAATCAGGTCAAAAGTTTGAGTATCCAGTAGAATGGGGTGTTGATTTACAGTCAGAGCATGAGAGATTCTTATGTGAAAAACATTTTAATGCTCCTGTTGTAATTATGAATTATCCAAAAGATATTAAAGCTTTTTATATGCGTTTGAATGATGATGGTAAGACTGTTGCTGCTATGGATGTTCTTGTTCCAGGTATTGGTGAAATCATCGGTGGAAGCCAGCGTGAAGAACGTTTAGAAGTTCTAGATCAGCGTATAGAGGAGATGAATATTGATGCGAGTGCTTTAGGTTGGTATCGTGATTTGCGTCGTTATGGAACAGTTCCTCATAGTGGTTTTGGTTTAGGCTTTGAGAGACTTTTAGGTTATATAACTGGTGTGCCAAATATTCGTGAGCTTATTCCTTTCCCTCGTACTCCAGGTAACGCAAAGTTTTAGATACCACTTTTCTAATATCAACTATTATTCATTTTTGATTTATAAAAATATGAGATCTTCAAACTATGTAAATATAGGTTATATTCTAAGTTTATGAAAGATTTTAAGTATAAAGAAAGCCCAGATGCTTTATTTATATGACATTATACTTATCTATATGTTTAAAAATCTGTGAAAAGTTTTATGTTTATCACAATGTTACACATAAAATTAAATAATAATATAAATAAGGACTTTATGCTTTTTATATAGCATCACCCATTTGGAACATAGGCATATACATACTTACAACTAAGAAACCTACTACACCACCAAGAACTATCATGATTATAGGCTCTAGCATAGAGCTTAAACTTCCTACAAGAGTATCCACTTCTTCTTGATAAACTCTGTTTAAGTTTCCTAGCATTGTTTCTAATGCACCAGATTCCTCACCAACTGCGACCATTTGTTCTACTAGAAATGGAAATTTTCCAGTTTCTACAATAGCCTCTTTAAATGAAGCACCTTCACTAATACTCTTTTTAATATCAACTGCTGCTTGATCATATTTTGCATTACCTGTTGCTAGAGCTACCATATCAAGAGCTCTTGTTAGACTCATACCAGATTGTACAGTAATCTCTAGCGTACTAGAAAATCTTGCTAAGGCAGATTTGTAAATTACTTCACCTATAATTGGTATTTTAAGCATAAAGTGATCTTGGGCAATTTGTATTCTAGGATATTTAAATTTTAGAGATTTAAATACTGTTATAACAATAAAAATAAATAGAATAATTTTCCACCAAGATTCTTGCATAAAGTTAGAGGCGTTTACTGTTAGTTGAGTAATTGCTGGAAGTGGCTTTCCTGAGTTAATGAACATCGCTGAAAAAGCAGGTACTGCAAAGGTTAATAAGATACCTGTTACACCAGCAGCAATTATACAAACTATAATAGGGTAAGATAGGGCTTTTTTTACTTTTTTCTTTATACTTTGTAAAGCTTCTCTTTGCTCCGCAATTTTATTAAGCATTAAATCTAGATTCCCTGATTCTTCACCTGCAGTTATTAGACCAATATATAATTTATCAAAGATTTTGGGAAAATGTGCTAATGCTTTTGAGAGAGATTCTCCACCTTCTATAGCTTGCTTTAACTGTAGAGCTAAAACTTTTAGTTTAGGATGTTTCTTAACTCCCATAATAAAAACTTCAAAGGATTTAATTATCGGTATACCAGCTTTTGTCATAGTTGCTAGTTGTCGAGTCATATCTGTAATATCTTGATAAGAGATCTTCTTCGGCAACAGATCTTTTGGCATTTTTTTTACTTTTACATTGGAGTAGCCTTTTTGTCTTAGTTGTATTTCAGCTTTCTCTTTTGTATCAGCATCTATTTCTCCTTTAGTAGCCTTACCGTTTTTAAGCTTAGCTTTATACTTCCAGGATATTATAGTAATTGTTTCTTTATTCTTTTTACCAAATAGCATAATAATATTTCCTCTAACTTACACGATATGCTTCTTCCATTGATGTTAATCCTTCAGCAACTCTTACAAGAGCAGATTGTCTAACAGTAGCAACACATTCTTTTTGAGCCTGTTGTGCAATTTCCATGGTATTTTTATCTTCCAGAATCATTCTTGATATTTCTCTAGAAACAGGCATTACCTCATATAAACCGAGTCTTCCTTTATAACCTTTAAAACATCTAGGACAGCCTTTAGGATTAGGTTTGTATATGGTTGCATTTTTTACATCTTCAAATGATGTTTCAAAACATTTTTTTATAATATCTTCATTTAGGCCACTATCTTCAACAAGTAATGAAAAATCTGTTTTAGTGTCTTTTAACTTACATTTAGGGCATAGCTTACGAGTAAGTCGTTGAGCAATAATTAATGTAACAGATGTTGCAATGTTATATCTTGGTAGTCCCATATCAACAAGTCTGTTTAATGTTTCTGGTGCACTATTTGTATGTAATGTTGACATAACCAAGTGACCTGTTTGTGAAGCTTTAATTGCTATTGATCCAGTTTCAATATCCCTAATCTCACCAACCATGATTATATCTGGATCTTGACGTAAGAATGATTTTAGTGCTGCTGCGAAGGTTAATCCTTGTTTATTATTGACATTAACTTGGTTAATACCTTTTACAACAAGTTCAACAGGATCTTCTGCAGTTGAGATATTTTTTTCAGGTTTATTTAGAATATTAATACCTGTATATAATGTTACTGTTTTACCTGAGCCTGTTGGTCCTGTTACTAGCACCATTCCTTGAGGTTGTTGAATATATTTTAAATAAGTTTGTTTTTGGTGATCAGAGAAACCTAGCTGCTCAATTGGTATTTGTGTTGAACTAACGTCAATAATACGTAGTACAACTTTTTCACCAAAACTAATAGGGCAGGTACTAACACGAAAATCGATAGCTTTTTCACGTGATAATGAAATTTTAAACTTACCATCTTGGGGAATTCTTTTTTCGGCTATATCTAAACTAGACATAATTTTAAGTCTAGAGACAACCTTAGGGCCAAGATTTTTAGTTGTATTAAAAGTTTCTATAAGTAGACCATCTATTCTATAGCGTATTCTAAAGTTTTTTTCATATGGCTCAAAGTGTATATCTGAAGCGCCTTTTTGGATAGCGTCAACAATAGTATTGTTTATAAATCTAATAATAGGAGCTTCTTCATCTTCACCACTGCCTATTATGGAGTCACCTTCTCTTTCTCCTTCATCAACAAAATCAATATCAAGATCAGCATCTTCCATTTGAGCATTAAGTTTAGAGTCATCTTCCTTTTGACCTTCATCTTTTAAGAATTGCTCATATTCTTCAACTTTTTCTTTGATAAGGTTAAGCTCGCCAACAATAGCAACAAAAGGACAATCATATTTATTACGAAGTTTTTTGAGTATTTGTTGGCTCTCTATGGGGTTAGCTATAGCTACATAGACAGTATTCTTTTTAGTATATAAAGGTAAACAAAGATTTTTCCTGCAGAAATCAATATCAAAAAATTTTTGGGGAATAAATTTTATATTAATTGCTGTTAGATCAATATACTGTAAACGCAATAAGGTAGCAGAATGAATCATAAAATCTTTGCTATTAACAAAGTCATTTTCAATTACATAATTTAGAAATCCTTCTTTAGCCAAAGAGACATCTAAACTAATTTCTTCGAGTTGCTGCCTAGTTATAAGTTTGCGATGTAATAATAACGATGCTAACTTTTTATTAATATGAGGATTACCAGCCATTAATTACAAAAACAAAATATATCAATTACTAAAAGTATAGCATGATAAGCATTTTTTAAAAAAACAAATGTTTTGGATAAAAAAGCTTTTATAAAATTACTACCTTTGATGTATAATCGCCAGTGCTGCTAATTATGTAAAAGAATATGAAAGTTGATAAGTTTATTTCCCATAGAGGGAACAATATAGATTTTATTGAAAATACCATTGAATCATTTGAAGAAGCTAAAAAATATGGCTTTAGATGGTTTGAAACTGATGTTCAGCTAAGCATTGATGGTGAACTCTTTCTATTTCATGATAAAACACCAAAAAGATTCTCAAATTGTACAAAAAATGTCACAGAAATGACAATAACAGAGTTAAAGAAATTAGATCTTGTTCATCCTGTAACAGGACAAAAATCTAAGATTCTTACCCTTAGAGGATATCTTGATTGGGCTAGTCAAAATGGTATTTTTACTAATTTAGAGTTTAAAATCACAAACTCATGTGATAAATACAAGACTGACTTAGTCCTTGCTACACTAAATCTTTTGGAGAAATATCCACAACAAAAAGACAAAATATTAATTTCAAGTTTTTCAAATGTTGTAATGGATATTTTAGAGCAAGATAATCTTTACAAAAAAGGTAAACTCTTTGAAACAAAGAACTGGGAAAAGGACTTTGAATATTTAAGTACTGAACTTCATGAAGGTTTTATGAAAAATAACTATATTGCATTGATAATAAATTATGAATGTCTAAATGAGGATAGAGTAGCCTATATCAAGAAAAAATTCGGTAAGATTTTTGTGTATTCTGTACATACAGATGAACAAGTTAAAAACCTCCTATCTTGGGGAGTTGATGCGATGTTTATAGATAAGAAGGAGCAGTTAAACTTAATTTAGATAAGCTTTTAAAATTTTTTCTACTTTATCCATTATAGTGTTACTATACGGACATCCTTGTGGGTAGAAATATTTCAGTTCTACAAAAGAGTCTGCGATTCTATATTTGAAAGTTACAAAGGAGTATTCGTCTTTTATAGTTTGCAGCTTTTCAGCTAAAAAGCTTTCTCCTATATTATGGACATTCCATATCTTGCGAATAATCTTTTTACCGTTTTTGTTGTCATTTAAATTTAGATTTTCAAGCATTGGTATGCATTCCTTAGGAGGACCTGGAAATACATAGATATATCTATCAGTATCAAATTTAAGTTTAAATCCATTTGCTGTACCATTTACATTAGAAAGTATTTCGGCAGATTCTGGGAAAGTTGCTTGTTTTTCTGTGCCTAAAGTGATTTTACCGTATTTTGTAAGCATCCTTTTTTCAAGTTTCTGCCAAGACTCTTGATGTATTACAAGTTTTTTATTAAAAAAATCTGCTATTGTTTGGGTCGTTAAATCATCTTCAGTAGGACCTAAGCCACCTATGGTCATAATATTTTTATGATCATTTTTTAGAAAATTTAAGCTAGATATAATATCTTGAGAGTCATCTTTACAGCTAATATGAAATCCAACATTAAAATCTCTAGCTACAAGGTGATTAGCAAATACACCAGAGTTAGTGTTAGTTATATCCCCATCTGTTATTTCATCGCCAATGGCTATAAAGCCAAAATCATATTTCATTAAGTTACCCTTAATATTTAAAGTTTTATAATAATCTAACTATTCTTGGAAAAAAAAATTATGTATTATGAATTATATCGTATTGATATGTAATATTGAACTCTAAGGAGACCTGAATGAAAATACTGGCTACTAATGTGTATGTTGGCCCAAATATTTATGCAAACTTCCCTGTTATAAGACATGAGATTGATCTTGGTATATTAGAAGAATGGCCTTCGGCTAAGATAGGAGAAGACTTCATCAACAAACTTATAGAAAGTTTACCTGGAATTGAAGAACATGGATGTTCTTACAGAGAGCACGGAGGTTTTGTCCGTAGGCTTAGAGAAGATGAAGGTACTTGGATGGGACATATCTGGGAACATGTTATTTTAGAGCTTCAGGGCATAGCTGGTAGTGATGTAACTTATGGACGTACAAGATCAACAGGAGAAGTTGGTCAATATAACATGGTTTATGAGTATAAACAAAGAGATGTAGGTTTAAGAGCTATGGAATTAGCTAGAGATTTATTGCTTTCTCTACTACCTGAGCATCTTAAAAAGGAAGTTGGTTATAGTGATGATAAGTTTGATTTTGAATATGAGAAAATTAGATTTATAAAATTCGCTCAAAGTAAAGAGTTTGGTCCGAGTACAGGTTCTTTAGTAGAAGCAGCTAAAAAAAGAGATATCCCATATATTCGTTTAAATGATCATTCTCTTGTACAGTTTGGATATGGTAAATACCAACAAAGAATTCGAGCGACAATTACTGGTAAGACAACAAGTATTGCAGTTGACTTGTCTTGTGATAAAGAGCAAACAAATACAATTTTAAGTGGTCTAGGGCTTCCTATGCCAAAACAAAGAATGGTTAAAACAGAAGAAGGTGCTTTACGTGCAGCAAAGATCTTAGGTTTTCCATTAGTTGTTAAGCCTCTAGATGGTAACCATGGTAGAGGTATCTCCATAAACCTAAAAACTATGGAAGAGATTAAAGAAGCTTTTGTTGAGGCTAGTAAAGTTTCTCGCTATGTTTTGCTTGAACAGTTTGCAACAGGTTTTGACCATAGGATGTTAGTAGTTGATGGTAAGTTAATCGCCGTTGCTAAAAGAGTTCCTGGACATGTAGTCGGTGATGGCAAGCATACAATAGCAGAGCTTGTAGATATTGTGAATGAGGACCCCCGTAGAGGCGTTGGACATGAGAAAGTTTTGACAAAACTGGAACTTGATTATCAAGCAAGAACTTTGCTAAAAGCAGCTGGCTATGATGAAAATATAATTTTAGAAGATGGCCAAACTTTTTATCTAAGATCTACGGCTAATCTATCAACTGGTGGTACAGCTATAGATGTAACAGATATTGTACATCCAGATAATAAAGATATGGCAGAAAGAGCAATTAAAGCTTTAGGCCTTGATGTTGGTGGTGTGGATTTTCTTATTGATGATATATCACAATCGTATCATGATATTGGTGGGGCTATTTGTGAATGTAATGCTGCTCCTGGCTTTAGAATGCACGTAGCTCCTAGTGAGGGTAAGCCTAGAGATGTAGCTGGTGCAGTTATAGATATGCTAATTCCACAAGAGTTTGGCAATGCAAGAATTCCAATTGCTGCAATTACCGGGACAAATGGTAAGACTACAACTTCACGTATGGTTGCTCATATGTGGAAAAATGCTGGTAAAGTAGTTGGTTTGACAACTACTGATGGTGTTTATATAAACGGTAAGCTTACTGTATCTGGTGATACTACGGGTCCAGCATCAGCTCAAATGGTTTTAAAAGATCCGTCAGTTGAAATGGCTATCCTAGAGACTGCAAGAGGTGGTTTGCTTAGAAGCGGTATGGGTTATGATTACTGTAATGTGGGTGCTTGTTTAAATATCTCATCTGATCATTTAGGTCTTAAAGGTGTAAATACCTTAGAAGATTTGGCTAAGGTTAAAAGTATTGTTCCTCAGGCAGCAAAGGATGTCGCAGTTTTAAATGCTGATGATCCTAATGTATTAAAAATGTCAGCAAAGGTTACAGCTAAGCATATTTTCTATGTAACTATGAACCCAGAGCATGCTCTGGTTAAGCAGCATATTAGAGCAGGAGGTAAAGCATGTATTATTGAAAAGGGTGTTAATGGTGATATGATTACAATTTTTGATAATCATGTACATATCCCTGTATTGTGGACTCATTTAATCCCAGCAACAATGGAAGGCAAAGCGATTCACAACGTTCAAAACTCTATGTTTGCTATAGCTATTTCATATAGTATGGGCATGAGTCTAGATGATGTTAGAGATGGTTTAAGAACATTTGTTACATCCTTCTATCAAGCACCTGGTCGTATGAATTGGTTTGAGGAGCATCCATTTAAAGTATTGATGGATTATGGACATAACCCTGCGGCAATAAAATTAGTCAGCCAAATGATAGATAACATGGAATTTGCAGGTAAAAAAATATGTGTCTTAGCTTCTCCTGGTGATAGAAGAGATGACGATATTATTGAAATAGCAGCTACAGCCGCACCTTACTATGATTATTTTATCTGTAAGAGAGATGATACTTTAAGAGGCAGAGCTCATGATGAGGTGCCAAGAATCTTAAAAGAGTCTTTAATTAATTCTGGAGTTTCAGCAAATAACATAGAAACTATAGAAAGTGAAGAAGAAGCTGTAGATGCTGCTTTAGCTATGGCAGAAGATGGTGATTTAGTAGTTATCTTTGCGGATAAACTAAAAAGAACTTGGAAGCAAATTATTTACTTTAATAAAGATCAAGAAGAGACTGATAAAAACGACAAACCTGAAAAGAAAGAAATGTTCTCAGCATCTATAATAGCTCAAGATGCTAGTTTATCAGAAGAAATATCAGAAGTTATCAAAGGTGGTATTATCGCTGATGAGAGTGGTATAAGAGTCGTTTATGAAGAAGAGGATAATGACTAGTCTAGGTCTGAAATGGAGAAATATAATATGATTCCTGAAGGTTATTCACGTAGGCTTGTAGGACCTAATCTATTTTTTAAAGAAACTGGAACTGTTTTAGATGTTCCTTTAGTTGAGAATAGAGAAGAGCTAACTAAGTTATTCTATCAAGAAGCAGAAAAGTTTTTACCAGTTTTAGGATGGGAGCAAATTAAGATAACACATAAGTTTTTTAATAATGGTGTTAGATTTGCTTTTATTGCTCCTGTTGATATAACAATGCCTGCTTGTGATGTAATAGATTTTGCATGGCTGTCTGCTCGAGAAGGCTTTGAAACTGGTGAGTTTAAATCTATTGAAGAAGCTAAAAAAGAGCTTATTCCAGCAATTGATGAAGATAAGAATTTAACATATCGAAAGTTATATGAACTTGCTAAGTCAAAAGGATTTAATGCCTTTAGAGATAAGGATAAAGCTTTTATAGGGTCTGGGACTGGTTGTTATGAATTTGATTTAACTAAAGATTCAATAGATTATATTAGATGGCAAGATATATATGATATACCAGCTGTAATAGTTACAGGTACTAATGGTAAAACTACCACAGTAAGACTTACTGATTATATTTGTCGAATAGCAGGTAAAGTCACAGGCTATACTTCTACTGATTGGGTTAAGGTAAATGATGAACTAATTGACGAGGGTGATTACTCTGGACCAACTGGACATCAGTTTGTTTTAACAAATAAGAAAGTAGAAGTGGCGTTATTAGAATCTGCTAGAGGAGGGCTACTAAAAAGAGGATTAATTGAGACTTTTGTAAATGCGGCGGCTGTAACAAATGTATCTGCTGATCACTTAGGTGAAGATGGTATTGAAACAGTTGCAGAGCTTGCTGAGGCTAAATCTATAGTTTTTCGTACTATGGGTAAAGGTTCTCATGCAATTATTAATCTTGATAACTCATATATGAAAGAAAGATTTGATACTCTTGATTGTGACAAGATAGTAGTTACTCAGAATCCTCAAGATCATGACATGAAGTATTATTTAGCAAAAGCTGACTATGCTTGTATTGTTGAGAATGGTAATTTTGTTTGGGTTAATGGTGATTCAAAAACAACCATTATACCAGTAGCAGATGCTCCATTGACAGTTAGAGGGTTTGCTAAGCATAATATAGAAAATGCTATGATTGCTATTTGTTTGTCATTTAAATTAGGTATTGATTTAGAGATAGTTGCTAAGGCTCTTAAAAGTTATACTAATGATACTAAAGTAAATCGAGGTCGAGCAAATATCTTTGAGTGGGATAATAAAGTTGCTGTTGTTGATTATGCTCATAACGAAGCAGGTATGGATGCCTTATTGAATATGATGAAAGCGTATGATAAAGGTGGTAAAACTTATCTAATGATAGGTACTACTGGAGATCGGAAATATTTAATACCAGGTATTAATGATGTGATTTTAAAACATAATATTGACTTTATTGTTTTAAAAGAAACAGAGTTATATTTGCGTGGTGCTGAACCAATGGAGTTACCTCTGTTAATCCGTAAAGATTTAGATGACAAAGGCTTTGATATATCTAATACATATGTTTCTCATGGCGAGCTTGAAGGAGTTAAATATATTCTTGATAAGCTTGAAGATAATGATATGGCTATCTTATGCTGTCAGGCAGAGGTTCCAGAAGTTATTGAATATCTAGAAAAATTGTCTTAAACATAGGACAAGATTCCACAGTCATACTGAACTTGATGCAGATTTTGAAAAATTTAAAATTTTAATGGATAAGTTTATTTCTAAATAGAGAGAGTTAAGAAGAAGACTTAATGAAGATGTATTGATTAGTATACATACAAAATAAAAATTACTTAGATTTTATCACTTATCTAATCTCTACTACTCATCTATAAGATATTTAGCATTTACTACAACTCGAATAGTTTTTTGACTATCAGAGTTTCCATAGCTATTATCTCTATTTTTGATTGTAAATAAGCCTTGTGTTGCATCTTTTAAAGAGCCTAGTTTTACATTAGAGTTAGTGGCAAAATTTTCAGCTGCAATTTTAGCATTTTTTATAGCGTCTGTGAGCATGGCAGGTTTTATAGTATTCAAAATAGTATAGTTATAAGCAACATTACTATCAGTAATTATTACACCTTTTGAGATCATAGATAATGTCTTTTGTGATAATTTTTTAACACTATCAATCTTATTTGTAACTACAGTTATTGTTCCATAAGCATTGAACTGATAGAGATTTGTTTTCTCATTTTGGTTTTTACTTGTGTTGATTGCTCCGTATGTTATTGCAGTAGTTGATATACCGTTACTTGTTACAAAATCTTTGATTATATTTTGTGACTTTTGAAGCTCAGTATAAAGATTTTTTATCGAAGATGAGTTGACGCTATAACTAATAGTCCAAACGGCGTTGTTAGCAGTAACATTTTTCTCAGACAATCCCTTAACCGAAATAAATTTGCTATAGTCATGAAAATGTCTAATACTTGAAGCAACAAAATATCCTGATAAAGATATACCTATTCCAAGTATTAAAGAAACTATAATTTTTGTAAGAGCTTTGTTCATAGGAATACTTTCCTTTTATTTATTTTTATAAATCAAACAAACTGCATGAGTAGCTATACCTTCTTTTCTACCAACAAAGCCTAATTTTTCAGTGGTAGTAGCTTTGATATTTATTTGCTTGATTTCTAGATCTAAGATATTGGCGAGACAAGATTTCATATTTTCGATATGAGGTAACATTTTTGGAGCTTGAGCAATTATTGTGCAGTCGATATTGCCAATATGATAGTTTTTTTTATCTAGCATTTTTTTTATTTCGGCTAAAAAAAACTTACTATCAGTATTCTTATACTGGCTGTCAGTATCAGGGAAGTGTCTTCCAATATCTCCAAGCCCTAAAGCACCAAGTATAGCATCACATAATGCATGAATAAGTACATCGCCATCAGAATGAGCTTCTAAGCCTAAATGATAAGGTATTTCTATGCCACCAATAATGATATTTTGCTTTTGATCTGTGAATTTATGGACATCATAACCATGGCCTATTCTAAACATAGTTTTAACCTTGTGTAATAGGGTAGTTATTATTTAACCAGCCTTGCATACCACCGGCAACAGAAATAACATATGTATAGCCCATTTGTTGTAGGCTAAGAGCTGCTAAAGCTGAACGAAAACCACCACCACAATATAAATACATTTTTTGATCTTTGTTTGGTACTAGGTTTTCAATTTTAACTTCAATCTGTCCTTTGCTTAGATGCGTCGCTCCTTGAATATGGAATCTATTAAATTCAGAGTCTTCTCTAACATCAAGAATTATACCATCAAGGTTGTCTGAGTTTATTTTATTAAATAAATCACTAGCTGAACATTCTTTGATTTGAGACTTGGCATTATTTACGAGTTTTAAAAACTCTACTGGTCTAGCGTCATTTGGTGAGTTAGTTGGATAACCTTTTACATTCCATGCTCTCCAGCCACCATCAACTGATACTACATTTTCATATCCCATTTCCTTTAACGTCTCAGCAACTAAAGCTGAACGAAAACCGCCACCACAATAAAAATACATTTTTTGATTTTTATTTGGTATCGCTGATTCAATAGCACTTTCGATAATTCCTTTACTTATATGGATTGCATTTGGAATATAGCCATTTGCAAACTCAGACTCTTCACGAGTATCTATCAAAATACCATCAAGAGAGTTGTTTTGATTCATCTTATAGATATCATCAACAGTGCATTCTTGTATTTTAGCTTTTGCTTCATTTACTTTTTTTAGGAATCCTTGAGAGTGTTGCATTTTTATCACCTTAACCTTTGTGTTTATATAAATTGATATTTTATATTTTTCTTTAACTAAAAAGAATATCTTATAAGATATAACTTATAATTTGAAATATTATAATAACTATTGCGATAGTTAGAACAACTATATTGAGGGTCTTATTTTTCATAGAAGAGTATATAAGCTTGTAGTTTTTGTTACGTAAAATTCTAACCATATTTAAAGGGCAAGAAACAAGCATAATTAATGAGAAAAGTCCTACAACAGAAAGTGCAATTAAAAATAGTTGTTTAAAGTAATAATTTAGAACAATTGGTAAAATAAAAAGTAAAAAGCCAAGAAGTATGTTTTTATTTATTTTTGAAAGGCTATTCATCTTAAACCTATCTAAAATTAAATCTTTTAAAGCTAAAGAAAGGGTAATAAATGCTGTAGTTACAGATATTGATATAAAGCCGTATATTAATGTTATTATTTCAGGAGATTTAATATTCGCTTTAAGTATATAAATAAGCTGTGTCACGCTATCTTGATTACTCAAAGAGCCACTAAGAATGGTTGCAAAGCTGTTTTTATCACCATAAATAGCAATATTACCAAAGATAGCTATAATCCAGCAGATATAGATTAATAGAATCATCAGTGAAGCTACTATAATAATTCTTCTAATATCTTTTGCATGAGGTCCTACGTAATTTACTACTGTAGGCACTATTATATGTGCTGAGAATGTTGTTGCTAATATTGGTAGTGCAATAATTAGTTCTTTAAAATTACTAAAATCATATTTGTCTAGATTTACTAACTGTAGAGATTTAAATAGTTGGATAATTGTAAATAAGATAATTATAAGCTTTAAAGTTAAAAATACTCTATTTAACCATTCTGCATGTCCAGTACCTTTTAGAATAAAGCCTCCAAAGATAATAACAAAACCTATTTCTATGATTATATAATTAATATCTAATAGGCTTTCAAAAGATGCTCCTATAGCAGATATGTAAGCTGCGAGCATGCCATAAAGTATACCAAAAGCACAAATATATACTAAAATAATACCAGGCTTTTTAAAAAGCTTATGGGCAAGTCCTAAATAGCTAATGCCTTTTTCAAAATGTAAGCAAGCTTCTGCTACAGCTAGAGTTGAGTATGTCATTAAAAGCCACATTAGAAACATTACTATGCAGCCAATAATAATACCAAAATATGAAAGAATCATCGGTATTGCAAGAATACCACCACCTAAAGATGTACCGATTATTAAAAAAACACATCCAATTTGCTTGTTTATACTTGTTGTCACAAATAGGTTTTTTATTTTCTAACTTAGGAGTAATTAAAACATATAAGTATAAGATAATAAAATAATAATTCTTTAATTTTTACCAGCCAGCGATTGCAGCACCATTAGGATATACTTCTTCACCTACTTTTTTGACAGCAGGGCTTTGGTATGCTTTTACATACTCTTTAAGTTTTGGGTTATTTTTTTGGTCTGCATTTACTGCGATAATGTTAGTAAATGGTGAATCTGTTGGTTCTACAAATAAAGCATCTTTGTGAGTAAGTCCTGCTTTTGATAGATAATCATTATTTATAACACCTAGGGCTACAACCCCTAAGTTATTAGGAATCTGATCCGCTTGTAGAGCAACGATTTTAAGATGCTTAGGATTGCTAATTATGCTATCTGGAGTAGCCTTCCAAGTTACTCCTTTTTTAAGCTTAATCAATCCGGCATCTTCTAGGATCATAAGCGCACGTCCTTGATTAGTTGGATCATTAGGTATAGCAACAGTGGCACCATTAGGAACTTGATCAAGATGCTTATATTTTTTTGAATATATACCCATTGGATAAAGGAAAGTTTTTCCAATAGATACAATATGATAACCAAATTTCTTATTTTGATTTTCTAAGAAAGGTATATGTTGAAAAACGTTTGCTTGAAGTTGGTTATCGTTTAGAGCTCTGTTTGGAAGATTATAGTCTCCAAATGAAACTAGCTTAACATCAAGTCCATATTTTTCTTTGGCAATCTTTTTACTTTCTTGCATAATTTTATCTTGAGGAGGGCTAGTAATATAACCAATAGTTATCTGATTTGGATTTATAGCAGCTGACGCATTGATATATAGTTGAGTACCACTAGCTATCAATAGAATAACTGTGACAATCCAAAGAGATGTTAATTTCTTTGCTGCTAGTAAGTAATTACCAAAAGATTGTGTTATTTGTACTAGTATAACTAGCATTACTACACCACCAAGTAATAATGTGTAGTTACCATAGTTGTATCCCTTGAAGTAAGTTAGGTCACCAAGACCTCCACCACCAACAATACCTGCCATAGCAGAGAAACCTATCAATGAAATACAAGTCAAAGATGCTGCATCGATAAGCAGGTTTTTAGATTCTGGTAATAAAACTTTGAAAATGATTTGGTTCCTAGTTGCCCCCATGGCTTTGGCAGCCTCGATTAAGCCATGATCTACCTCTCTTAATGCTGATTCTGTTAAACGAGCATAAAAAGGTAAAGCAGCTATAGCAAGGGGAACTATTGAAGCTGTTGTGCCAATAGTTGTACCAACGATTAACTTTGTTAAAGGATATAGTAGAATAAGTAAGATAATGTATGGAATACTTCTAGTTATATTAATTACTGCACTAAAGCCTTTATTAAAACTTTTAACTAAAATGTTTTTATTGTCCTTAGTAATATACAATAAAATACCTAATAATATACCACCTATAACAGCTACTAAAGTGGCAATGAAAACCATAAAAATAGTTTCCCAAGTAGATATAGCTATCTGGTTAAACTCATGTAAACTAAATATTGTCTGCTGTTGCATAGCCTAATACCTTTAAATTAACATCTTGGTTTGAAAGAAATCTTAGAGCGTTTTCCCAATCTTTACGCTCTCCTGTTATATGACAAATTGCAATACCAACTATTTGCTCTTGAATAGTTTCGATATTAGCTTGGATAATACTTGCTGTAGCATTAAATTGACGAGATATCTCAGCTATAATTGGCATTTTACCTTTATCGCCATAAAAAGTTAACTGCACAACAGGATATGTGTGGTCATTGTTGTAAGGGTTGTCATGAAGTTTTTTAGCCATAAAGTCAGGCACTTTTGTATGAATGCTTGTTTCAACAAAAGATTTTGTTACAGCTGTTTGGGGATCTAGGAAAATATCAAGAGTTTTGCCCATTTCAGCAATACGGCCTTTATCAATAATAGCAACTCTATCACAGATTCTTCTTACAACATCCATCTCATGAGTGATAAGAACAATAGTTAAACCTAGTTCTTTATTTAATCTTTTAAGTAGTGCTAATATCTGCTTTGTTGAAGTAGGATCTAATGCAGAGGTTGCTTCATCAGATAATAGTACTAAAGGATCAAGAGCAAGAGCCCTAGCAATAGCTACTTTCTGTTTTTGACCACCACTAAGCTCTTTAGGGTATGCTGTGGCTTTGTTTGGTAACTCAACAAGCTCTAAAAGCTCGTGAACTCTTTTCTTTATTTCAGCTTTAGGTATGCCTTGGATTTCAAGAGGTAAAGCAATATTTTCATAGACATTTCTTGATGATAATAAGTTGAAATGTTGAAATATCATAGAGACTTTTCTACGAAATTCTCTAAGTTGCTTTGGGTTTTTCTTAGTTATATTTTCATCTGCTATAAATATTGAGCCATCTGTTGGTTGCTCAAGTAAATTTAAGCATCTTAATAGTGAGCTTTTTCCGGCACCACTATGACCAATTATACCAAATATTTCACCTTGCTTTATTTCAAGATTAATATTATCAAGAACAAGGTTACTAATATTGTTAGTATAGTATTCTTTTTTTAGATTTTTAATTTGTATCATTTTGCTTTAGCCTTATCACCTATTTTACTTTCTTGACCACTAATTAATCTTTGAATATTACCTTTATGCTTAACAAGTATAATAATAGCTATGATTAAAAAAGGAGCAGCCGTTTGAAAGTCTGATGTAAATATTACAGATAAACTTGCTATAACAGTAGCCAATAATGCTGATAATGAAGAGTAGCGAGTTATTACAGCTACACATAACCATGTGATTACAAATATGAAACCTAATATCCAACTAAAGCCAAATAGTGTGCCTATAAGTGTTGCAACACCTTTGCCACCTTTAAAGCCAAAAAATATTGGAAAAACATGACCAAGAATTGCATACAAAGCAGTACAAGCTGTTATAAAATCATTTCCAGTTAGGATTTTTGCAATAACTACTGGAATTAAACCTTTTAAAATATCAAAAACTAATGTAATAACTGCAGGAACTTTACCTCCTATTCTTAATACATTAGTTGTACCAGGATTACCAGAGCCAACACTTCTTGGTGAAGGTAGTCTAAAAGTATAACAAACTATAATTGCACTATTTATCGAACCTAATAAATATGCAAATATTAGAACACCAAAATTTAAAGAGATCATGAATATTCCTTTTATTTCTTTTTTAAAAAATTTCTAAACAAATTATTATAATACTATCTAGGCAATATCTTGGCTAGCTATTTTTGTTGCTTTATTATAGGATTGATAGCTTAAAAAAACATATTTGTCAATTTTTATATCAAAAGGTTTGATTTTATGACTGTAATGAAATTCGATTTAATTAAAAAAGAAGGTAAAGCAAGAAGAGGAAAAATAAGTTTTCCTAGAGGCGATATCCAAACGCCAGCATTTATGCCTGTGGGTACTTATGGAGCAGTGAAGTCATTATCTCCAGTAGAGTTAAAAGAGATGGGGGCTGATATTATCTTAGGTAATACTTTTCATCTATGGTTACGCCCTGGTACAGATATTATTAAAAAACATGGTTCTTTACATGGTTTTAATGGTTGGGATAAGCCTATTTTGACTGACTCAGGGGGATTTCAAGTATTTAGTTTAGGTAAGATGCGTAAGCTTACTGAAGAGGGTGTGACTTTTAAATCACCAATTAATGGCTCAAAAGTGTTTTTATCACCAGAAATATCAATGCAGGTTCAAAGAGATTTGGGTTCTGATATTGTGATGTGTTTTGATGAGTGTACTCCATATCCAGCAACTGAGAAAGAAGCGAAAGATTCTATGGAGCTATCAATGCGTTGGGCAAAAAGATCAAAAGATGCTCATGGAGATAATCCTTCAGCGTTATTTGGTATTATACAAGGCGGGATGTATGAGCATCTAAGAGATGAGTCTTTGAAAGCATTAAAAGAGATTGATTTTGATGGTTTTGCTATTGGAGGGTTATCTGTAGGAGAACCAAAAGATGATATGATTAGAATACTAGATCATACAGCTCATCAAATGCCAGAAGATAAGCCAAGATACTTAATGGGAGTAGGAACTCCAAAAGATTTAGTTGAAGCAGTGTATCGTGGTGTAGATATGTTTGACTGTGTGATGCCTTCACGAAATGCGCGTAATGGTCATATTTTTACATCTGAAGGTGTTATTAAAATTAGAAATTCTAAGCATAAAGAAGATACTTCACCATTAGACCCTAATTGTAACTGCTATACTTGTAAAAACTTTAGTAAAAGTTACTTACATCATCTTGATAAAACTAAAGAGATTTTAGGCTCAAGATTAAACACTATTCATAATCTAACTTTTTATCAAAACCTTATGAAAGATATTCGTAATGCTTTAGAAGAGGGTCGATTTGAAAGCTTTAGAGAAGAGTTTCTCGCAAATTATAAGTAAAATTACTCATTTAAGAATGAGTTTAGTAGTTCATTCATTTTTGTAAAAGCTTTAGAGTTAGGTTCTCTAGATAACAAATAGTAGGATTTATTTGCAGGAAGACTTTTTTGTTCAGGTAAATATAGTAGATTATTTTTAATGAGATCTTTGACTAAAAGTTTTTCTGTAACAAAAAAACCTATGCCCGAAGAGCATGCATTTATTGCTTGTATAGAGTTTTTTAAGGCTATTTTTTTGTTATGAATATCAGTTATATCATTATGTTTAAGCCATTCTAGATAGTCACTAGATCTTAGTTTATCATCGACAAAAATAAGCTTTTGAGATGAAATAATTTCTTCAAGGCTTTTACCAGCGTGTTTGTTATTTGATATCAAAACTAACTCGCCATCAATCAGTTTTTGTTTATTTTTATCAATAAACTCTTCATTTGAGCCGTATTCAATACTTAGATCGATATCATCATGGTCAAAGTTAACTCTTCTACCTTTAGTTATAAATTGTATATCTATATCTTTAAATGCTTCAACAATATTATCAAATCTAGGGATTAGCCAATTTGCACATAGAGTTGCAACACAGTTAATTGATACTTTATTTATATGTTGCTCTTTAAAAAGATTTGTTGATTGGTATATTTCAGTTATTAATGGATCTATTCTTGAGTAATATTGCTTTGCTAGATCTGTAATTACAAGTCTGCGTTTTTGTGTTAGAAAAAGTTTCTTATCAAAATATGTTTCTAACTTTTTTATTGATTGGCTTACTGCTGAGTGGGTCATATATAGCTGTTCGGCCGCTTTTGTATAGCTTTGAGTTTTCATGACCGCAACAAATACAGGTAAAGAGTTTAAAGGAGGTAAATCATTTCTTTTTATCATAGTCGTGTAAGAGATACTTACTTTTACTTAAGCATAAGTCTTTTTGAATATTGATGCAATATTTTAATATAACATTTAATATTTTTGGTATCTTTGTTGATTATGTCTTTAAGTACTTTAGATGTAAGAAAAGTTAACATGTAAGGTAAGAGTAACTTGTTTTACATACATATTTGTAGCAGTTATTATTATTTCATTCTGAATTATGTAAGTAGAAATACTAATTATGAAGTCAATAAATAATACTCTAAGTTTATCATTAATACTACTGTCGGCAAGTTTTGTTGCATTTGGATCTTTTGCTAGAAAATATTTGCTTTTAGCAGATGGGATTTATATAACTATGCTAATTTGTTTTGTTGGAGCAAGCATTCTTATGTGGTGGATTGTAAGCGTTTCTTCTTTTACAGATATTAAAATTATTCCCACCACATGGAAACCTATACTTATGAGAGTAATTTTACTTTCATCCTCGCAAACATTTTTTTTTATAAGTCTAAGCAAAGGTTCGTTACTACTTACAGTATTGTTGTATAATACTAATCCATTATTTGTACCTTTTATACGGTTTATTTTTTTAAGAAAAAACATTAGTTATTTTAATCTTATTTGTATAGGTATTAGTTTTGTAGGAGTTTATTTGATTCTTGGTGTTGGTACTAGTAGTAATGTCAATATATATGTATTATGTGCTCTTTTTTCAGGGGTTTTTAATGCTGCATCGCAAGTCATACTACATAAGGCAAGCGAGAAAGAAGACCCTTTTATAATGACTCTTTGGATATATACACTTATATCATTAATTTTGTTAGTGCTTTTACCATTTATAATAATCTATTCTGGAGTAAATGATTTAGTAAATATTTCAATTCAACCTATAATTATATGGATTATTCTAGCGGTGATACTTAATGTTAGTGTTCAAGTTTATAGAGTTAAAGCTTATAAATATACAGCAGACCCATCCTTAGTTGCTCCTGGGATGTACTTTTCAGTGGTGGTTGCAGCTATTCTTGATATCGTTTTTTATGGAGCATCAATTAGTTTTCTTGAAGCATGTGGAATTTTGATGATCTGTGCTTGTAGTATATTATCAATAATTAAAAAATCTAATTAAAAGAAATAATGAGCATGGCTTTGTATATCGCTTTGATGTAAGTATTTATTATATACAAATATAGCTATTTATTGATTATTATGCTTTTATTGTAATGTAAGCTTACATTTAAGTAAGTTTAAGTCGTTTTACTTTATATGGGTTTAGTCTATTATTTAGGTATTGTTTTATTGGTTATGAGATATGTAATGAAATTATTTCGAGATACCTATGCTATGTCATTGATGCTTGTATCAGCAACAGCTATTACTTTATCAGGATATAGTACTAAATTTATGATGTCTACCTGTCCAATATATGCAGTGATGATTGTATATTTTGTTGGAAGTGCGGCTTTAATGTGGTGGATAGTTAGTATCTCATCATTTGATAGGATTCGTCCTCTTAAATGGAAGCCTATTTTTATTAGAGTTATTCTTAGTGTTACTGCGCAATATTTTTTATTTTTAGGCTTACATAGTTCATCATTGTTATTGCCTATATTGTTATTTAATACTAGTCCCTTATTTATACCTATAATTAGATGGATTTTCCTTAAGGTTAAGGTTAGTGTAGGGACCTGGGTGCTGTTAGTAATAAGCTTTATCGGGATCTATTTAATTTTAGGAAGTAAATCAGGAGGGCATGCGGACCTGTGGGCATTAAGTGCTTTAGTGGCAGGTGTCTTAAATGCAGGCTCTCAAGTTGTATTACATACAGCTAGTCAGAAAGAGAATCTGTTTACAATGAATTTATGGATATTTACTTTTATAAGTATTCTTATGCTCATTGGGTTGCCATTTACTCATATTACATTTGAGAGCGTTAGTAATGGTTTTTCTAGTGTGTCATTGGTCTGGTCTGGTATTGGTACTGTAATATTTGGTGTAAGTGCTCAGCTTTTTAGAGTTAAAGCATTTAAATATACAGTCGATCCATCTTTTGTAGCCCCAGGTATGTATTTTTCAGTAGTTGTGGCTGCTGTGATGGATGCATATATTTATAATAAGAGCTTAACTTTAGTTGAAGTTCTGGGGATATTTATAGTCTGTGGAGCAAGTATATTATCAGTCATTAAGAAAAAGTAAAATCAGATTTAGTTATTTGGTTTTGTTAGTATGACTTACATTAATGTAAGTTTAAATCATTTTACTTTAGTTGGTTGTGCTATATCATATTAAAGTAAATTGTAAGTTAAAAAATAATATAAATAAAGGAGACATTAAAATGAGTAATACAATAGTTATAGCAGCTGATTTTATTAATGAGATAGTTGATGAGAAGGGTGCTTTTGGTGCATTTAACGCAGAGAGAGTTAAAAACTGTCATACAATCGAAAATGCTAATAAGGTTATAGCATGGGCTCGTAAAAATGATGTTAAAGTAGCTCACGTTAAAGTAGGTTTTAGTAAAGATTATCATGAGTGTCCAAGAAACTCGCCTATCTTTGGCCAAGCACCTGAGTATAAAGTTCTTCAGCTTGGTACATGGGCTACCGATTTTCATAAAGATGTAGATGTACAAGATCATGATATCGTAATCACAAAGCATAGAATTAGTTTTGTATATGCTACAGACTGTGAAGCTATTTTAAGAGCTAACAAGATTGAGAACATTATAGTTTTTGGTGTATCTACTGAGCATGTTATTGAATCTTCAGTAAGGGAATTACATGATAGAGATTATAATGTCACAGTTATTTCAGATGCATGTAATGCCGGAACTGAAGAGGGCCATAATAAGAGTCTTGAGAGTTTGGCTCACATCTCTAAAGTTGTTACAGCTGAAGAGTTCTTATCAAATAATTAATCCTCTTATAACCTGTTATTAGATTTGTTCTAAGTATTATAAATATTGTTGCTCTAAAATATTTGTAGCTATCTCCATATAGGTCATATAATTACTATGTTATTTATTATAAGTTTAGGATTTGTAAGAATGAAAAATACATTAGTTATAACCTCAGTTCGATAATTACTTCATGTCTAAATATTTATAATTATTGATTTTAATTGGAGAAATAATAAACTGA